>DASWUI010000238.1:0-16369 GCA_036401715.1 Ramlibacter sp.
CAGCGCCGGCGGGTCATCGCGCAGCGCGACGCGCTTGAGCGCACCGAGTGCGTCGCCGGCGGCGAGGGCGCGGGCGGAAGCGGCGATCAGGGAATCCACCGGCGAAGGCTAACCGACGCCGTCGCGGAGTCGCGGTTCGGCGCCCGCGCGCTCACCACGACCTACGGGGACGGGCCCCGTCGCGTCGCTGCACCACGGCCAGGCGCGCCCCAGGTCCCCCGTCCCCGGTACCCGCAATACCGCCGCGTCGCCAGGCAGCCGATAATGGACGGCCCATCCGCATGAAGCTCCAGCCGTACGTCCAGGTCGACGAGACCCCGTTCACCGTGTCCGGCGCGGAGATCGAGCGCGGGCGCGGCAAGCCCTGGCGCTCGGGGCGCAACGGCGTGGGCCTCAACGAGCTGGACTACGGCGACGTGGTCTTCCGCTTCCAGGACTGCGGCCGGCTGGAGGAAATCACGCTGCAGGCCAAGGTGGTGGCGCTGGGCAACATCGTGGTGCCCTTCGAGGCGCTCGCCGGGTTCGTGCGCGCGCAGGATCCCGAGGCCTTCGAGCGTGCCGGCTTCCTGGTGAGCCCCGCGTTCGGGCTGGCCTTCGATCCGAAGGAGCCCTTCTGGGTGACGGCGCTGGCGCGCCACTGCATCCCGGAGTGGAAGGCGCTCTGATCCCGGGAGTCAGCGGGGCTGCTTCGCGCCGAAGAACACCAGCAGGCCGTCGTCGACCACCGTGATCTCCTCGGGCTCCAGTCCCATGGTCTCCGGCAGCGCGAGCTCGCGCGGGGTGAAACGGTGCAGCACGAGCTCGCCCAGGTCGCTCGCCACGCGCGGCAGCAAGCCCTGCAGCGCGCGCACGGTTTCCGGCGGCATCCCGGGCCAGCGCACGTCCAGGATCTCGGGTTCGCGCGCGCGCACCGTCTGGTCGGACGCCTCGTAGCGCAGCGAGAACACCACGTCCATCTCGCCGGCGGGCAGCCGCGCCAGCCGCGGGCCGCGCAGCTCGGCCAGCAGCGCGGCACCAAGCTGGTTGCGCGCGGGGCGCAGGTGCAGCCGCGGCGCGGTGATCTCCACCTGGAACATGCCGGCGAGGCCGAGCCGCAGCGGAAAGCGCGCCGACAGCGACTCGTAGAGCTGCGCCGCGGAGATCTTCTGGCGCGGCCGCGCAGGCGCGTCCTGCCCCACCGCGCACGAGGTCGTGCAGCAGGCGAGGGCAGCGAGCATCAGGCGGCGGCGCATGGTGCGGGCCATTGTGGCGCGTCATCGTGTCGCGCGTGCAAAGCGCGGCCCGGCCTGGGCTAAGCTCGTGCGCAGCACTGGAGGGCAAGCCATGGACTTCCGCCTGACACCCGAACAGGAACAGATCCGCGATGCGATCGGGCAGGCCTGCGCGCCGTTCGACGCCGACTACTGGCTGCGCAAGGACGGGGAGGGCGGCTTCCCGCACGACTTCCACCGGGCGCTCGCCGATTCCGGCTGGCTGGGGATCGCCATGCCGCAAGAGTACGGCGGCGCGGGACTGGGCATCAGCGAGGCGGCGCTGATGATGCACACCATCTCGGCCACGGGAGCGGGACTGTCGGGCGCGTCGGCCGTGCACATGAACATCTTCGGACTGCACCCGGTGGTGGTGTTCGGCACGGCGCAGCAGAAGAGCCGCTGGCTGCCGCCGCTGATCCGCGGCGAGGACCGCGCCTGCTTTGCCGTGACCGAGCCGGACACCGGCCTGAACACGCTGAAGCTCAAGACGCGGGCGGTGCGCGAGGGCGACCACTACGTGGTGCACGGGCAGAAGGTGTGGATCAGCACGGCGCAGGTCGCGAACAGGATGCTCCTGCTGGCGCGCACCACGCCGGTGGAAGAGTGCCGCGGCACGGAAGGCCTGAGCCTGTTCTACACCGGCCTGGACCGCGGCGCCGTCGAGGTGCGCGAGATCGAGAAGCTGGGACGCAAGTGCGTCGACTCCAACCAGGTCTTCATCGACGGCCTGCGCATCCCGGTGGAGGACCGCGTGGGCGAAGAGGGGCAGGGCTTCAGCTACATCCTGCACGGCATGAACCCGGAGCGCATCCTGATCGCGGCGGAGGCGGTGGGACTCGGGCAGGCGGCGCTCCGGCGCGCGGCGAACTACGCCAGCGAGCGCGAAGTCTTTGGCCGCCCCATCGGCAAGAACCAGGCCATCCAGCATCCGCTGGCGAAGTCCTGGATGGAACTCGAGGCCGCGCACCTGATGGTGCAGAAAGCCGCGTGGCTGTACGACCAGGGCCTGCCGTGCGCCGCCGAGGCGAACAGCGCCAAGTACCTGGCGGCGGAGGCCTGCTACGGCGCGTGCGAGAACGCGATCTTCACGCACGGCGGGATGGGGTACGCCAGGGAGTACCACGTCGAGCGGTACCTGCGCGAGGCGTGGATCCCGAGGCTGGCGCCGGTGAGTCCGCAGCTGATCCTGTGCTTCATCGCGGAGAAGGTGCTGGGGCTGGCGAAATCGTATTGAGCGCCGTGGGCGCCAGGTCAGCCCGCTTACATGCCGAGCGGTAACCGCACGTTTTTCCGCGCGGAACCGCCCGATGTTGGCCTAGAGTGCCGCGATGCACATCAAGGAGTTCTCCAACCGGGTGGTCACGTTCAAGCTGGCCGCCGCCCTCGAGAAGTACGAAATGGACCTGCGCGCGCTGGCCGACACGTGGTTCGACGCGCAGGTGTGCCGGCGCCTGCTGGCGGAGTTCGGCGAGTTGCGCATCCTGGGAGCCTCGGTGCCGAGGCTGTCCGTCGCGTGGGTCGCCGTGCTCGTGTCGCGTACGCGGCTGCTGCAGGCCCTGTGCGACAGGACGTCCTCCGCGGGCGCCGCGCTGCACGAGCACCTGCTGGCCGTGGACGGCCTGCGCAGGCGCTGCCTGCGCAGCATCGGGGCGCAGGCGGTGGCGTTGGCCTAGGGACAAACATGAAGAGGCGAAGTCGGGCGCGGTCACGCACCCGCCGCTGCCCGCTCCTCGCGCCAGCGCTGCAAGGCAGCCACCGCGTCGTCGAGTCCGGAGAGCGCGAGGATTCCTTCGGCTGCGCGCAGCGTCCCGGCGCCCGCGCCGCCCGCCCACAGCTGCACTGACGCGGGCAGGGTCGCGCGCAGGTGCTGCAGCAGCGCCGGTGCCTGGCGCTGCGGAAAGGCGGCGGAGAAGGACAGCGCCACCACGTCCGCCCGGTACGCCTGCGCAGCCTGCGCGATCTCGACGATGGGCGTCTGGGTCCCGAGCGAGACGCACTGCGCCCCCTCCAGTGCCAGCAGCGCCTCCACCATCAGCAGCCCCATGCCGTGCGGCTCGTTGGGCAGGGTCGTGAGCAGCACGCGCGGCGCGCTGCCCGCGGGGATCGCGGCGATCGCCTGGCGCAGCGTGCGGGCCGTCAGTTCCGTGAACAGGTGTTCCTCGAAGACCTGCAGCCGCCCCTGCTCCCACGCGTGCCCGACCAGCGCCCCCAAGGGCGCAACCGTGTCCTGGACAAAATGGCGCAAGCCCTGGCGCGCCAGCCGCTGCTGCAGGGCGACCAGGTAGGCGGCTGCGTCATGGCGGCCGACCAGGGCCAGCAGCTCCTGGACATCCTGCTGCGCGGCGGAATCGGGGCCGGCCGGGCCCGCGCCGCGCGCGCTGGACAGGACGGACTCCAGTTCCTCCTGCGTCGCGGCCAGCAGCCGCCCCGGACGGTGGCCCTGGTCCATCAGGCGCTTGACCAGCCGCAGGCGCTGCACCTGGTCCGCCGGATACATGCGCTCGCCGCGGGCGTCGCGCTGCGGGACCGGAAAGCCGTAGCGGCGCTCCCAGACCCGCAGGACGTCCTTGGACAGGCCGACGTCGCGCTCGACCGCAGCGATGTTGAACAAGGTTTCTTGCATTTTGTCCTGGACAAACTATTGACAGACCGGATTCGGCTGTCTATTCTCCGCTCCGGATCGAATTTGTCCAGGACAAACGGTCCGATTTTCCCAACACAGGAGTTTCCCATGAAGAAGGCCATCCTCATCGCCGCGCTTTCCCTCGCCGCCGCCACCGCGCAGGCGCGCGACATCGTCGACACCGCGGTCGCCGCGGGCGACTTCAAGACCCTCGCCGCCGCACTGCAGAAGGCCGGGCTGATCGACACGCTCAAGGGCAAGGGTCCCTTCACCGTCTTCGCGCCCACCGACGCCGCGTTCGCGAAGGTGCCGAAGGACCAGCTGGATGCGCTGCTCGCGGACAAGGACAAGCTGATCGCCGTCCTCACCTACCACGTGGTGCCCGGCAAGGTCATGGCCAAGGACGTGCGCGCCGGCAAGGTGAAGTCGGCGCAGGGCAGCGAGCTGACGCTGAGCACCGCCGGCGGCGTCAAGGTCGACGGCGCCAACGTGGTCAAGGCCGACATCGTCGCGGACAACGGCGTCATCCACGTGATCGACAGCGTCGTGCTGCCGAAGCAGTAAGGCGTCCACGGGCCGGCGACGCGCAACTCGGGCGGGGAAGCAGCTACGATCCCTGCCCGTTTCACCCTGCCGATGCCGGCCCCGTTCGCCCCATGCCATCCAGCCTTCGCCGCCGGCACTTCCTCCTCGCCTCCCTGTCCTCCTCCCTCGCGCCCGCGCATGCGCGGCTGCGCAGCGAGGACATCCCGGCCGCCGTCGACCGCGTGATCCGTCCGCTCATGGCGGCGCACGACATCCCGGGCATGGCCGTGGGCGTCACGTCCGGCGGCACCCGGCACCTGTTCCAGTACGGCGTGGCATCGCGCGAGAGCGGCCGCCCCGTCCTGCCGGAAACCCTGTTCGAGATCGGCTCGCTGAGCAAGACCTTCACGGCCACGCTGGCCTGCCAGGCCCAGGCGCTGGGCAAGCTCTCGCTGGACGATTCACCCGCAGTGGCCATGCCGGAGTTGGGGGGCACCCCGATCGCAGCGGCGACACTGCTGCACCTTGGGACCTACACGGCGGGCGGCCTGCCGCTGCAGTTCCCCGACAGCGTCAAGAACCTGGCGGACGCAGTGGCGTTCTACCGCGCGTGGAAGCCCCGGGTGCGCCCCGGCGCGCAGAGGCGGTACTCCAACCCGAGCATCGGGCTGATGGGGCACGCGTCGGCGTTGGCCATGCAGGGCAGCTTCACCGAACTCGTGGAGCGGGAACTCCTCGCGCCGCTCGGGCTCGCGCACACCTTCATCGACGTGCCGGCGTCGCGCCGCGACGTGTATGCCTGGGGCTACGACCAGGCGAACCGCCCGGTTCGCGTGAATCCGGGCGTGTTCGACGCGCAAGCCTACGGCGTGAAGACGACCGCGGCGGACATGCTGCGCTTCCTCGAGGCGAACCTCGATCCGGCGGCGCTGCCGGCGCCCCTGCGCCGCGCGGTGCTGGACACGCAGGTGGCGCGCTACCGCGTCGGCCCGATGGTGCAGGGGCTCGGGTGGGAGCAGTATCCCTTTCCGGTTCCGCTGGCGCGGTTGCAGGCAGGAAATGCCGGCACCATGGCACTGGAGCCGCACGCCGCGGAGCCGCTGGCTGCGCGACAGCACGCGCAGGGTCCCGTGTTGTTCAACAAGACCGGGTCCACCAACGGCTTCGGTGCTTATGCGCTGTTCGTCCCCGCCCGGCGCATCGGCATCGTGCTGCTGGCCAACAGGAACATCCCCAACGCCGCGCGCATCGAGGCGGCCTGCGCGCTGCTGCGGCAGCTCATTCCGAAGTAGCGCGGCCTCGGCGGCCGCGGTTCACGTGTTGCTGCCGTCGCGGGTGCCCGGCAGGCGCCGCCCCATCTCTGCCGCCGCGTCGGTGAGCGCCGCTTCCAGCGCCTCCATTGCGGCGTCGTTGAACGCCGTTCCGGCAGGCGTGCGGATGAACGCCACGTACTGCCGCAGCTCCTGTGTCGGGATGCCCGCGTAGGCGTGCGCGAAGGAGGCCATGCTCATGGCGCTGAAAGCCTGCAGCATCTGCGGCCTTTGCGTTTCCAGCACGCCGCGCAGCTGGGCCGCGGAGGGCGAGGGCGCGCCCGGTTGCGCGCTTGCCGCGCCGAGCTGCACGGCGATACCCGTGCTGATCGTGATCTGCACCATGGCCTCCGCCGCGCGCGTGGCGGCGAGCAGGTCCTCCAGCAGCTTGCGCCGTTCCGCCGGCATGGACTTCAGCAAGGCGGAGCCTTCCTTCAGCGTGACACCCGGGTCGGCGTCCCCGGCGAGCGACGCCTCTTCGGCACGCGTCACCGCCTGCCCCTGCGGCGAGTCGAACCATTGGCGCAAGGCCTGCAGGTGCTGCGGCTGCATGCGGGCCGCGATCACGCCGGTGCTGACGGAGCGCAGCCGGTCGGGCGCATACGCAGCCTGGATGACCCGGCTCACGCGGGCCCGTTCGGGCCCGGTGGGCGAGAGGCCGGTGCCGCCCGCCAGGGACTGCTGCATTCCGGCCTGGACCTGCAAGCCGATGCCGCCCAGCTGCTCCCACAGCCCGGACTTGCGCACCAGGCCCTCGGCCGCCGGCCGGTCGATCTCGGCCTGCGCGAGCGTCGCGGCGGCGAGCAGGGCTGCCGTGCAGAGGGAGCGAAGCGTGCGTCCCTTCACCGATCCGCCGCGTTCAGCAATTGCCCTTCTTGGCCTGTCCCGGCGGGCAGAAGCGGCCCCGCTCGGCGGGGACGTGGGCGGCCGGCGGGTCGACGACGACGGCAACGCCCGGGGTGTACACGGCGCATCCGCCCATCGTGGCGAGCAGGCAGGCAAAGCTGGCAGCGATCAGGATCTTCATGGTGTGCCCCTCCAAGGCGTTCTCATCTGCGGAATTGTGCGGGTGCCGGCGCGCGCGAAGCTCCGCGCCAGAACGCCGATGCGACAGGCGGACTCCGCCGCGCTCCCGGCGGCTGGCGAGCGCCGGCGAGATGTGGCTTCGGCGCGAGGCAGCCGTGCCGCCCGTGGGCCGCAGGAGCGTCCTGGAAACAGGCAGCGCGCCTTCTGCCGGAAAATGTCCGCATGCACACCAGACAACTCGGCCCCTTTTCCGTCACCGCCATCGGCCTCGGCTGCATGAACCTCAGCCATGCGTATGGCACCCCGCCCACGCCCGAACAGGGCGAGCGCGTGCTGCGCGCCGCCCTCGAGGCCGGGGTCACGCTGTTCGACACCGCCGCCCTGTACGGATTCGGCAAGAACGAGGAGCTGGTCGGCCGCGTGCTCAAGCCGCACCGGGGGCAGCTCACCTTGTGCAGCAAGGGCGGGCTGGCCGGCGTGCCGGACGAGAACGGGGTGCTCAAGCGCGTGATCGACGGCCGCCCCGAGGCGATCCGCCGCAACTGCGAGGACAGCCTGCGCCGCCTGCAGACGGACGTCATCGACGTGTACTACCTGCACCGCTGGGACAAGAAGGTGCCCGTCGAGGAGAGCGTCGGCGCGATGAGCCGCCTCGTGGAAGAGGGAAAGGTGCGCACGCTGGGCCTGTCGGAAGTGTCCGCCGCCACCATCCGCAAGGCGCACGCCGTGCACCCGATCACCGCGGTGCAGAACCAGTATTCGCTGTGGACGCGCAACCCCGAGATCGCCGCGCTCGCCGCCTGCCGCGAGCTGGGCATCGCCTTCGTGGCCTTCAGCCCGGTGGCGCGCGGCTTCCTGTGCGATGCGGTGCACGACGTCGGCACCTTCGAAGCCAAGGACATCCGCCGCACCATGCCCCGCTTCGAAGCCGCCAACCATGCGCAGAACCTCAAGCTGCTGCCCGCCTACAAGGCGCTGGCGGCGGAAGCGGCCTGCACGCCGGCCCAGCTCGCTCTGGCCTGGCTGCTGCACCGCGGCGAGCACGTCGTCCCGATTCCGGGCACGACCAGCGTGGAGCACCTGCGCGAAGACCTCGCGGCCGCGGACGTGCGCCTGTCGCCCGAGCTCATCGGCAAACTCGATGCGCTGATCAACCAGCACACGGTCGCGGGCAACCGCTACAGCGAGCAGTCCAACCGCGAAGTGGACGCGGAAGTTTTCTAGGGAACCCCGACTGCACACTTTCGGCTTCCCTTAGGGATGCAGGAAAGTGCTGATACGCCGCACCACCCATCGCCCGTAGAGTGGCTGCTCGCTATTTGCGGCGGCGGCCGCGGGAGACAAGGCGATGAAAGCGAACCTGGCGAAGTGGATCCTGGCCGGTGCGGCCGCATGCGTGGGCCTCGCTTCGGCGCCGGCCCTGGCGCAGATGCAGCCCTGGGAAAAGGAGCTGTACGACGCGGCGAAGAAGGAAAAGCCGATCACCGTCTACACGGCGCACTACAACACCGAGGAAGCGGCCGCCCTGTGCGGCGCCTTCGAGAAGAAGTACCCGGACCTCAAGTGCAACTTCGTGCGCACCACCGCGCAGGTGGCGTACCAGCGCCTGCAGCAGGACATCCAGGCCAACGCGCCGGTCGCGTCCATCTTCAGCAGCACGGACGTCAGCCACTATCCCGCGCTGAAGCAGCGCGGGCTGCTGCTGCCGTACACCCCGAAGAACGCGGCGAACATGGTCGACTCGCTCAAGGGCTACAACGACAAGGACGGGCAGTACTGGGTGACGGCCGCCGCGCTGATGCTGCTGACCTACAACACGAGCGCGGTGAAGGACGCCGAGGCGCCGAAGAACTGGCCCGACCTGCTCGACCCCAAGTGGAAGGGCAAGGTCTCGATCGGACATCCTGCGTTCAGCGGCTACGTGGGCACCTGGGTGGTGCTGATGCAGAAGCTCTATGGCTGGGACTACTTCACCAAGCTGGAGAAGAACCAGCCGCAGATCGGCCGCTCGGTGAATGACACCGTGACCATGCTGAACTCCAAGGAGCGCGTGGTGGCGGCCGGCCCGGAGGCGACCACCCTCATGAGCCGCGACAAGGGCAACCCGCTGGCGGTGGTGTACCCGACGGACGGGGCGCTGCTGATGGTGTCGCCCAGCGCGATCCTGAAGAACGCGCCGTCGCCCAACGCCGCCAAGCTGTACCTGGAGTTCCTGCTGTCCAAGGAAGCCGGCGTCGTGCAGACCAAGAACCACGCGCTGGCGGTGATGAAGGGGGTGCCGGCCGCGCCGGGCGCCAAGCCGCTGGAGCAGATCAAGGTGGTGCGGCCCACGGAGGAAGAGATCACCAAGGGCATCCCGGAAGTCAAGGAAAAGTTCCGCGACACCTTCGGCATCTGAGCGCGCGTCGTCGCGACACGGGAGTCCATGGCCTACGTCAAGACCACGCTGGACGACGCAGCGGCGCTGCCGTCCGGCGGCATGGCGCAGCGCTGGCGGCACTGGGACAAGTCGGCGATCGTGTGGCTGGCAGCCATCGCGATCCTGCTGTTCCTGGTCGTCAACCCGCTGCTGCGCCTGTTCATCGTCAGCTTCCAGGACGCCGGCGGCGCCTTCACGCTGGCGAACTATGCATCCGCCTACGGGCGCAGCCGGCACCTCGAAGCGCTGCTGAACTCGCTGATCCTGGGCGTGTCGGCGGGCGCGCTGTGCCTGGCGTTCGGCGTGCCGATGGCCTGGGCGCTGTCGCGCACCGACATGCCCTTCAAGGGCCTGATCTGGGTGTCCATCCTGGGCACCTTCATCATCCCGCCCTACCTGGGCGCGGTCGGCTGGATCCTGCTGGCCGGGCCCAACGCGGGCTGGCTCAACAAGGCGGTGATGGCATTGTTCGGCGTGGACAGCGGGCCGTTCAACATCTACTCGATGCCGGGGCTGGTGCTGGTGGTCGCCTGCTACAGCTTCCCCTACGTGTTCGTGCTGACGAAGTCGGCGCTGGACCTGGTGTCCTCGGAAATGGAGGACGCCGCCAACATCCTGGGGGCCGGCAACCTGCGCACGACGCTGCTGATCACGCTGCCGCTGGTGCTGCCGGCCATCCTGGGCGCCTTCATCCTGGTGTTCCTGGAGGCGATCGCGCTGTTCGGCTCGCCCGCGCTGCTGGCGCTGCCGGGGCGCTTCCACGTGGTGACCACGCAGCTGTGGCAGTTCTTCGAGTTCCCGCCCAAGGTGGGCGTGGCGGCGGCCTATGCCATGCCGCTGCTGGTGATCACCATCCTGCTGTTCTGGGTGCAGCGGCGCATCACGCACCGCAAGGGCTACGTGTCGCTCACGGGCAAGGGCGGGGAGCGCCGGCCGGTGCCGCTGGGCCCGTGGAAGTGGCCCGTGCTGGGCTGGTGCCTGTTCGTCTGCACGCTGTCCTTCTTCATGCCGCTGGTGGTGATCTGCCAGGCCGCCTTCGCCAAGGCCTGGGGCCGGGGCTTCTCCTGGGACAACCTCACCTTCAACAACATCCTGGCCGTGGTGGTCGACAACGCGCTCACCCGCACGGCCACCTGGCACACCTTCCTCTATGCCGGCACGGCCTCGGCGATCGCGCTGGCGCTGGCGCTGTGCATCGCCTATATCACCAACCGCGGGCTGGTCAGCCGCCCGGTGGGCAACGTGCTGGGCTTCCTGACCATGGCTCCCTTCGTGGTGCCCGGCATCGTGCTGGCCATCGGCTTCTATGCCGCCTACACGCAGCCGCCGCTGCTGCTCTATGGCACGGCCTGGATCCTGATCCTGGCCTTCACCACGCGTTTCCTGCCGATCGCCTTCGTCAACAGCAATGCGGCCATCCGCAGCATCAACCCGGAGCTGGAGGAGGCGGTGCGCACGCTGGGCGGCTCGCGGCTGACGGCGATCCGCCACGTGGTGATGCCGGTGCTCAAGCGCAGCATGGCCGGCGCCTTCATCCTGGTGTTCATTCCCGCCACGCGCGAGCTGAGCACGGCCATCTTCCTCTACTCGATCAACACGCAGGTGCTCTCCGTGCTGCTGTTCGACAAGAGCGACGAGGGCAACTTCGAGATGCTCGCTTCCATCGGCCTGGTGCTGGTGGTGATCACGGTGGCCCTGATCCTGGCGGGCTTCCGCCTGATGGGCCGCGACTTCATGTTGAGGAGGACGGTGGCGTGAGCCAACTGGTGCTACGTAACATCTCGCGCACTTTCGGCGGCTTCAAGGCCGTGGACGGGCTGAACCTGTCGCTGCGCGACGGCGAGCTGGTGTCGCTGCTGGGTCCTTCCGGCTGCGGCAAGACGACGACGCTGCGCATGATCGCCGGCTTCATCACGCCCAGCGACGGCACCATCGAGCTCGATGGCCGCGTGATCTCCTCCCCGCAATCCAGCCTGCCGCCGGAAAAGCGGCAGATGTCCATGATCTTCCAGAGCTACGCGATCTGGCCGAACATGACGGTGGAGGAGAACGTGGCCTTCGGCCTGAAGCTGCAGAAGGTGTCGGCGGCCGACGCGAAGAAGCGGGTGGACAAGTTCCTGGAGGTCGTGCAGCTCAAGCACCTGCGCGACCGCTACCCGGCCGAACTCAGCGGCGGGCAGCAGCAGCGCGTGGCGCTGGCGCGCGCGATCGTGGTGAATCCCTCGGTGCTGCTGCTCGACGAACCCCTGTCCAACCTCGACGCCAACCTGCGGGAGGAAATGCGCTTCGAGATCCGCCGGCTGCACGACGAGTTCAACATGACCATGGTCTACGTCACGCACGACCAGGCCGAGGCGATGGTCACCTCCGACCGCATCGCCGTGATGAACAACGGGCGCATCGAGCAGCTCGACGCCCCCTTCGACCTGTACCGCCGGCCCAAGACGCGCTTCGTCGCCGGCTTCATAGGCCGCACCAACTTCCTCACCGGCGCCCGGCGCGAGGATGCCGTCGATTTCGGCGGCTTCCAGCTGCCTGCCCGGGCGCTGGTGGCCGACGGGCCGCTGCCGCAGGAAGTGCAGATCTCGATCCGGCCGCAGTGCATCCACCTCACCCGGGACAAGCCCGCCGAGCGCGACGAGCGATACTGCGTGGAGGCGAGCATCCAGCGTCGCTCCTACCTCGGCGAGTCGTGGGATTACCACATCACCGTGGCGCCTTCGGTGGAACCCATCCGCGTGAGCGCCCGGCCCAGCGACGTGTTCGAAGTCGGGCAGAAAATCTACGCCGAGATCGATTGCTCCCAGATCACCGTCCTCCACTGACAAGAAAGACAGCTTCCCCATGCCCCTGCCCCTCGAAGGCATCCGCGTTCTCGACCTCACCAACGTCATGGCCGGCCCCTACTGCACGATGGTGCTGGGGGACCTGGGCGCCGAGGTGATCAAGCTGGAAAGCCTGGACGGCGACAGCACCCGCAATTTCGAGCCCAAGGTCAACGACGAGTCCTACTGCTTCGCGGTCCTGAACCGCAACAAGAAGAGCATCTCGGTGGACATGAAGGCCCCGGCCGGCAAGGACATCGTGATGAAACTCGCCGCGCAGGCGGACATCATGATCGAGAACTTCCGCCCGGGCGTGGTGAGGAAGCTGGGCATAGGCTACGAGGACGTGAAGCAGGTGAATCCCGGGATCATCTACGCGTCCATGTCCGGCTTCGGCCAGACCGGGCCTTACGGGCGCAAGGGCGGCTTCGACATCATCGCCCAGGGCATGTCCGGGATCATGATGATGACCGGCCACCCGGGCGGCCGCCCGGCCAAGGTCGGCATCGCGATGAACGACATCGCCTGCGGCGTGACCACGCTGTACGGCATCCTCGGCGCCTTCATCGGCAAGCTGCGCCACGGCCAGGGCCAGTACCTGGAGACCTCCCTGCTGGAGGCGGGGCTGGCCTGGAGCATCTGGGAGTTCGGCGCCTACTTCGGGGGCGGCGAACTGCCCACCGCCACCGGCACGCGGCACCGTCGCTCCGCGCCCTACCAGGCCTTCCGCTCCAAGGACGGCTACGTCACGGTCGGGGCCAGCGGCGACAAGCTCTGGCGTGCCTTCGTGGAACAGGTGGTGCAGAAGCCGGAATGGCTGCAGGACCCGCGCTTCGAGAAGAATCCGCTGCGGGTGAAGAACGTCGAGGCGCTGCAGGAGCTGATCGAGTCCGTGCTGGTGACCCAGCCCACGGCGTACTGGGTGGAGAAGCTCGATGCCGCGGGCGTGCCCGGCGGCCCGGTCTACACCTATGACCAGACCCTGGCCGACCCGCAGGTGCAGCATCGCCGCATGGTGTACGACATCGAGCATCCGGTGATCGGGCCGATGAAGACGCTGGGCCTGCCGGTGAAGTCGAACGGCGAGCTCACCTCCATCCGCAAGCCGGCGCCGCTGCACGGCCAGCACACCCAGGAGGTGCTGCGGTCCATCGGCTACGGCGAGTCGCAGGTGCGCAACCTGCTGGCCGAAGGCGTCGTCAAGTCCACCGGAGTGCCCGCATGAAGCTGCAGACCGAACGCATGATCGCGCAGAAGGACGGCGCGATCGGCTGGATCACCTTCAACAACCCGGCGCGGCACAACGCGGTGTCGCTGCCGATGTGGCAGGGCCTGTTCGACGCGGTGACCGCGTTTGCCGAGGACCCCGAGGTGCGCGTGATCGTGCTCAAGGGCGCGGGCGAGAAGGCCTTCGTGTCGGGCGCCGACATCTCCGAGTTCGAGGAGAAGCGCTCCAGCGCCGAGACCATCGAGGCGTACAACGCGGTGTCGCACCGCGCTTCCGCAGCGCTGCACACGGTGAACAAGCCGACCATCGCCATGATCCGCGGCTACTGCGTGGGCGGCGGGGTGGCGATCGCGCTGTGCTGCGACATGCGCATCGCCGCCGAAGGCTCCACGTTCGCGGTGCCCGCGGCCAAGCTGGGGCTGGGCTACGAGTTCGACGGGGTGCGCAAGCTGGTGGACGTGGTGGGACCGTCCTTCGCGCGCGAGATCTTCTACACGGCCCGCCAGTTCACGGCGCAGGAAGCGGTGACCATGGGCCTGGTGAACCGGCTGGTGCCGGTGGACGGCCTGGAGTCCTACGTGCGCGACTACGCGGGCACGATCGCCGCGAATGCGCCGCTGACGGTGGCGTCGATCAAGACGCTGGTGGCGCAGGTGATGAAGGACGAATCGGAGCGCGACGTCGCCCTGTGCGAGGCGGTCGTGCGCAAGTGCTTCGCCAGCGCGGATTACGTCGAGGGGCGGACGGCGTTCATGGAGAAGCGCAAGCCGAGGTTCACGGGGCGCTGAGTTCCGCCGTCCCCGCGTGTTCGTCGTCCCCGCGTGTTCGTCATCCCCGCGTGTTCGTCATCCCCGCGTGTTCGTCATCCCCGCGGAGGCGGGGATCCAAGGCTTGCGCCTTGGTTCTCGAAAGCCTTGGGTTCGCCCCTGCGCGGGAATGACGGCAAGGCTCGCGCCCGCTCGCCGTGCAGCACGTACAGGCCCGCCGCCACCAGCAGCCCGATCCCCGTCCATGCCAGCCCGTTGGGGATGTCGCCCCACACCGCATACCCCAGCACGATCGCGAACAGCAGGGCCGTGTAGCGGAAAGGGGCGACCAGGCTCATTTCGCCGCCGCGCATGGCGACCGTCAGCAGGAAGTAGCCGCCGCTGAGGAACACGCTGGCGGCTGCCAGCATGCCGAGCTGCGCCGCGCCGAAGTCCCGCCATTCGGAAAACAGCGTCCACGCGCCTGACAGCGCCGTCACCGCCAGCGCGGTGCTCAGGGTGATCAGGATGGAGGGGATCCCGCGGTCGATCACCCGCGTCATCAGGTCCCGGCTGGCGTGCAGCAGGGTGCCGCCCAGGCAGAGCAGGGCGTAGGCATTGAAGGCGGCGCCGCTCGGCTGCACGACCAGCAGCACGCCGGTGAAGCCGGTGGCGATCGCCAGCCAGCGGCCCGGTCCGACGCGCTCCTTGAAGGCCAGCACCGCGAACACCGTGATGAACAGGGGCGTCGCCATGTTGATGGCGGTCGCATTGGCGATCGGCAGGTGGAACAGCGAGGTCAGGTAGGCCATGGTCGCGAAGGCGTCGAACAGGGCCCGGATCACGACCCGGCGGTCCAGGAGGTCCCGGATGCGCGCCGCGGCCCGCATGCGGTGCGAGATCGCCACCAGCAGCAGCGTGGCGAACACGCCGCGCAGGAAGATCAGCTGCGCCGCCGGCAGCGACTCGCTCACGTACTTGACGAGCGAATCGTTGATGACGAAGCAGGCCATGCCGCCCGCCATCGCCAGGATGCCGCGCCTGTTGGCCGCGCGCATCGCGTCGGTGGAGTGGGAATTCATGCGAGCCGCCATGTTAGCGCCGGCTGCGCCCGTGTTTGATCTAGGTCAGACGTAGCGCATTTTCCCGCCTGGATACTTGTTGATTAAAGGAGACGCGAGATGCAGCAGAAGGCCGGCATCCCCGGGACCATCATCTTCGACGGGGCGCAGGCGCGGAAGGGCTACGCCCTCAACCGCATGTGCTTTTCTTTCAACGAGGCGGCCAGCCGCGAGGCCTTCCGGCGGGACGAGGAGGCCTACATGGCGCAGTACGGCCTGAACCCGCAGCAGGCGCAGGCGATCCGCCAGCGCGACGTGCTGGGCCTGCTGGCCGCCGGCGGCAACGTGTATTACCTGGCGAAGTTCGCCGGCATCCTGGGCCTGGACGTGCAGGACCTGGGGGCGCTGCAGACCGGGTTGACCAAGGACGAATTCAAGGCGCGGCTGGTCAGGCAGAACGAACAGCAGGCGCGCCTGGCGGCCTGAAGGAAAGGACACATGGCCAAGATCATCGGTGGGCTGACCACCTCGCACGTGCCGGCCATCGGCGGCGCGATCGCCAAGGGCCTGCAGGGCGAGCCCTACTGGAAGCCCTTCTTCGACGGCTTCCTGCCCGTGCACGCGTGGCTGGACGAGGTGAAGCCGGACGTGGCCGTCGTCTTCTACAACGACCACGGCCTGAACTTCTTCCTGGACAAGTTGCCCACCTTCGCGGTGGGCGCCGCGCCCGAGTACCGCAACGCGGACGAGGGCTGGGGCATCCCGACGCTGCCGCCCTTCAAGGGAGAGGTGGACCTGTCCTGGCACATCATCGAGCACCTGGTGGAAAAGGAGTTCGACGTCACGACCTGCCAGGAAATGCTGGTGGACCACGCCTTCACCCTGCCGCTCAAGCTGTTCTGGCCGCAGGGCGTGCCGGTCACCACGGTGCCGGTGTGCATCAACACCGTGCAGTTTCCTTTGCCGAGCGCCCGCCGCTGCTATGCGCTGGGCCAGGCGGTGGGCGAGGCGATCCGCTCCTGGGACAGCGACAAGCGCGTGGTGGTGATCGGCACGGGCGGCCTGTCGCACCAGCTCGATGGCCAGCGCGCGGGGTTCATCAACAAGGCCTTCGACCTGAAGTTCATGGACAGCCTGGTGAGCGACCCCGAGTGGGCCACGCAATACAGCATCCATGAGCTGGTGGAGAAGACCGGAACGCAGGGCGTGGAGCTGCTGATGTGGCTGGCCACGCGCGGCGCCGTGCCGGGGCGCGTGCGCAAGTTGCATACGAACTACCACATCCCCATCTCCAACACGGCGGCGGGAATGATGGCGCTGGAATCGCTGACCTGAGCCGCGAAACGAAACGGC
>DASWUI010000239.1:0-5420 GCA_036401715.1 Ramlibacter sp.
GACAGCCTGCAACCCGTCCTGGCGGTGCTCGCCCGCGTGCTCATGGGCTTCTCCGTGGCCTACCTGGTGCCGCTGCTGTGGGCGGCGGGCGCGGGCGAGGGGGCGCACGCGCGGGTGTGGGCCACCGGTTTCGGCGCGACGCTCGCGGCCGGCTGGGGCCTGGGCTGGCTGGTGCGGCGGCACACGCGCGAGCTGCAGCCGCGCGACGGCTTCCTGCTGGTTACGCTGGTGTGGGTGGTGCTGCCCGCCTGCGCCGCGCTGCCGCTGCTGTGGACGGTGCCCGGCATCGAATGGGCCGACGCCTACTTCGAGTCGATGAGCGCGCTCACCGCCACCGGCGCCACCGCCCTGTCGGGGCTGGACAAGCTGCCGCTGTCGGTGAACATCTGGCGCTGCTTCCTGCAGTTCATCGGCGGCCTGGGCATCATCCTGCTGGTGGTGGCGGTGCTGCCGCTGCTGGGGCTCGGCGGCATGCAGCTGTACCGCGCCGAGACGCCGGGCCCGCTGAAGGACGACAAGCTCACGCCGCGCATCGCCGAAACCGCGCGCGGCCTGTGGACGGTGTACTTCGCCCTGTCGGTCGTCTGCCTGCTGGCCTACCGCGTCGCCGGCATGGACTGGCCGGATGCCTTCATGCACATGTGCACGACCATGGGGCTGGGCGGCTTCTCCTCCCACGACGCCAGCTTCGCCCACTTCGACTCGCCCCTGATCGAGGGCGTGGCGATCGTGTTCATGACGCTCGCCGGCATCAGCTTCCTGCGCTACTTCGCGATGTGGCGCGCCCGCTCCACGCGCGTGCTGGTGCGCGACCCGGAAGTGCAGTCCTACGTGTTCGTGCTGCTGGCCTCGGTGTTCGCGATCGGCTTCGTGCTGCACGCGCACGGCGTGCACGACAGCTTCGCCGCCAACCTGCGGGCCGCGGCCTTCCATGTCGTCTCGCTGGGCACCACCACCGGCTACGCCGCCGCCGACTATGCGGCCTGGCCGGCGTTCGCGCCGGTGCTGATGATCTTCCTCGGCTGCTTCGCCTCCTGCGCGGGCTCCACCGGCGGCGGCATCAAGATGGTCCGCATGGTCCTGCTGCTCAAGCAGGCGCAGCGCGAGCTGGTGCGCATCATCCATCCGCGCGTGGTCAATCCCGTCACCCTGGGCGGCAGCACCGTGCCCGCGACCGTGCTGGCGGCGGTGCTCGCGTACATGCTGATCTACGGCGCCAGCATCGTGGGGCTGACGCTGGTGATGCTGCTGTCGGGGCTGGACCTGGTGACCGCCTTCTCCGCGGTCATCGTCTGCGTCAACAACATCGGCCCCGGCCTGGGCATGGTGGGGCCGGCCAGCCACTTCGGCGTCCTCAACGACTTCCAGCTCTGGGTGCTCAGCTTCGCGATGCTGCTGGGGCGGCTGGAGCTGATGTCCGTGCTGGTGCTGTTCACGGCGCAGTTCTGGCGAAAATAGGACGACTCTGCAAAGGAGATGCGATGGCGATCACCAAGGGATACCGGGCGCTGGTGGACGAGGCGATGGCGCAGGTGAAGACCTACACGGTCGTGGAAGTGCGCGCGCGCCTCGGGCAGCCCGACCTGCAGCTCGTGGACATCCGCGACGTGCGCGAGCTGCAGGCCGAAGGCACCGTGCCGGGCAGCTTCCATGCGCCGCGCGGCATGCTGGAGTTCTGGGTGGATCCCGGGTCTCCCTACTTCAAGAAGGTGTTCGCGGACGAGGGCAGGGAGTTCGTGCTGTTCTGCGGAGCCGGCTGGCGCAGCGCGCTGGCTGCCAGAACGCTGCAGGAGATGGGCATGCGCAACGTCGCCCACATCGACGGCGGCTACAGCGAATGGGTCAGGCAGGGCGCGCCCACCGAGACCATGGAACAGCGCAAGGCGAAGAAAGGCGCATGAGCGTCGCGGCGGACGGTCCCTGCCCCTGCGGGCGGCTGGACGCGCGGGGGCGGCCGCTGCCCTTCGCGCGCTGCTGCGGCCCTTGCCTGGCGGACTTCGCGCACCAGCCGGCGCCCGACGCCGAGGCGCTGATGCGCTCGCGCTACTGCGCCTTCGTGCTGGAGGATGCGGATTGCCTGCTCGCCACCTGGCATGGGTCGAAGAAGCCGCCGCGCATCGACTTCGAGCCGGGGCTCAAGTGGCTCGGCCTGGAAGTGCGCGAGCACCGCGTCCTCGATGCCGACCATGCGGAGGTCGAATTCGTGGCCCGCTCGCGCGCGGGCGGCCGCGCGCACCGGCTGCACGAACGCAGCCGCTTCGTGCGGGAGGACGGCCGCTGGTACTACGTGGACGGGGACCTGTCTTGAGCGCGCGGCGGCTGCCCCAACCGGAGGATGCGAAGTGAGATTCGATGCGGTGCTGTTCGACTGCGACGGCGTGCTGGTGGACAGCGAGGGCATCACCAACGGCGTGCTGCGCGAGATGCTGCAGGAGCTGGGCTGGAACCTGAGCCCGGCCGAATGCATGCGCATCTTCCTCGGCAAGGCGGTCAAGGACGAGAAGGCCCTGATCGAGGCGAAGACGGGCCGGCCGCTCACCGAGGAATGGTTCGTGCGCTTTCGCGAGCGGCGCAACGAGGGCCTGCTCGCCGGCGTGCAGCCGATCCGCGGCGCGGTCGATGCAGTGGCCGCGATCAGCGACCGGTTCCAGGGCCGCATCGCCTGCTGCTCGGGTGCCGACCGCTGGAAAGTGGAGATGCAGCTGGCCAGGTGCGGACTTCTGCCTTACTTCGAAGGCCGCATCTGGAGCGGCCACGAGATGCCCCGCTCCAAGCCGGCGCCCGATGTCTACCTGGCGGCCATGGGCCCGCTGGGCGCGGTGGCGGCGCGCTGCGCGGTGGTGGAGGACACCGTCACCGGCGTGACGGCCGGCGTGGCGGCGGGAGCCGCCGTGTTCGGCTACAGCCCGCCCGAAGCCGGGCACGACACGCCCGCCGCCCTGCGAGCTGCCGGCGCTTCGGTGATCTTCCAGGACATGGCAGAGCTGCCTCGCCTCCTCATCTGAACGGGAGTGGTGTCGGCCTTTTCCTACAAGGGCGAGCTCGACCGCAATCCCATAATGGCCGTCCCTTTTCTCGGACGACAACTCCAATGACGAAAGAAACCGAGGCACTGCTCCAGCTGCTGGGGCAGCACGAAGAACAGTTCCTGGCGGAATGGCTGCAGGAGGCCGGCGCCGCCTCCACCCGGATCACGGACGCCGCGCGGCGCGCGATGCGCGCCGAAGCGCAGGAAATCCTGCAGGGACTGCGCACGGCGCTGCAGTCCGGCGGCGATGCCGAGAACTTCCAGGCCCCGCCCTGGGCCGGCGTGCGCCAGACCCTGGAGACGCTGTCGCGCTCGCGCGCCGCCCAGGGCCAGTCGGCCGGCGACACCAGCATGTTCGTGCTCGCCTTCAAGCGCCCGCTGTTCGGCGCCATCCAGCGCGACCTCGCCGGCAGGGCCGACCAGCAGATGAGCGCTGTCTGGACGGTGTCCAGCCTGGTCGACCGCATGGCCCAGTGGACCGTGTCCACCTACCAGCAGACGCGCGAGGACATCATCAAGCGCCAGCAGCAGGACCTGCTGGAGCTGTCCACGCCGGTGATCAAGCTGTTCGAGGGCGTGCTGGCGGTGCCGATGATCGGCACGCTGGATTCCGCGCGCACCCAGGTGGTGATGGAGACGCTGCTGCAGCGCATCGTGGAGACCGGCTCGCGCCTGGCCATCATCGACATCACCGGCGTCCCCACCGTGGACACGCTGGTCGCGCAGCACCTGCTCAAGACCGTGAGCGCGATTCGCCTCATGGGCGCGGAGTGCATCATCAGCGGCATCCGCCCGCAGATCGCGCAGACCATCGTGCACCTCGGCATCGACCTGCAGGGCATCGCCTCCAAGGCGAGCCTGGCGGACGCGCTGGCCCTGGCGATGGAGCAGCAGGGTTTCGTCATCACGCGCACGAAGTAGGCGGGCATGAACCGCATCCCCATCCTGCAGATGGGCCAGGTCCTCCTGGTCACCATCCAGGTCGACATGCAGGACCAGATGGCGCTGGCGCTGCAGGACGACCTCGCCAACAAGATCTCCACCAGCGGGGCCAAGGGCGTGCTGATCGACATCTCGGCGCTCGAGATCGTCGCCTCCTTCGTCGGCCGCATGCTGGCCAGCATCTCCGGCATCTCCCGCATCCTGGACGCGACCACCGTCGTGGTGGGCATGCAGCCGGCGGTGGCCATCACGCTGGTGGAGCTGGGACTCTCGCTCGAGGGAGTGCGCACGGCACTGAACGTCGAGCGCGGCATCGAACTGCTGCAGCAGCACCGCAAGGGGAACGCTCTTGCCCGCTGAAGACAGTTCCGGCTCGCTGCCCCTGCGCGGGGAAGAGGACATCGTCGCCAGCCGCCAGAAGGTGCGCGTGCTGTGCCAGCAGCTGAAGTTCTCGCTGGTGGACCAGACCAAGATGATCACGGCGGCCAGCGAGCTGTCGCGCAACACCGTCGTGCACGGCGGCGGCGGGGCGATGCGCTGGGAGCTGGTGGACGAGGGCCTGCGCCGCGGGCTGCGGCTGCATTTCGAGGATGGGGGGCCCGGCATCGCCGACGTGAAGCTCGCCCTCACCGACGGCTGGACTTCGGGCGCGGGCATGGGCCTGGGCCTTCCCGGCAGCAAGCGCCTGGTGCACGAGTTCGAGCTGCATTCCGTGCCCGGCGAAGGCACACGCGTGAGCATCACCCGGTGGAAATGATCTCCGGCACTTTCCACGCGGTGTTCCCCATGGGCGACCCCAGCCGGGTCGGCGAGGCGCGCCGGCACGCGGCGCAGCTGGCGCAGGACTGCGGCTTCGACGAGGTCGCCGCCGGCCGGCTGGCCATCGTCGTCACCGAACTCGCGACCAACCTCGTGCGGCATGCCGCCAACGGCCGGCTGTGGCTCTCCGCGCGCACCGCCCGCGGCGAAGTGGAGGTGATCGCCGTGGACGAAGGCCCGGGCATCGCCGACGTCGAGCGCTCGCTGGGCGACGGCTTCTCCACCGGCGGCACGCCCGGCACGGGCCTCGGTGCCGTGCGCCGCCTGGCCGGGCAGTTCGACCTGCATTCCGGCCTTGCGCAGGGCACGGTGGTCGTGGCCCGCGTGCGCGCGGCCGCCGCGGCGCAGGACGAGAGCGCCGCTTCCGTGGGCGCCGTGTCGCTGACCGCTCCCGGCGAGCGCGTCTGCGGCGACGGCTGGGGTTTCGTGCTGGACGGGAACCGCACGGCCATGATGGTCGCGGACGGCCTGGGCCACGGCCCCGACGCGGCGGAAGCGGCGGAAGTCGCGCTGCAGGCCTTCGGCGAAGAGCCCATGGCCGATCCGCGGCAGCTGCTGCAGCGCACGCACCAGGCGCTGCGCCGCACACGAGGCGCCGCCGTCATGGTGCTGCAGGCCGACGCCGGCGCCG
>DASWUI010000240.1:0-3176 GCA_036401715.1 Ramlibacter sp.
CGGGATGAGGTGACCATCAGGTGCCCGTGCCGCGGGTCACCACCAGGTTCGTCCGGTGGATCATCTCGGGTTCGGCGACATATCCGAGCAGCTTCTCGATGTCGCTGGACGGCTTGCGGCATAGCAGCCTCGCTTCGGCCGCGGCGTAGTTCGCCAGGCCACGGGCGATCTCCTGGCCCGCGGGGTCGCGCACCGCGATCACCTCGCCGCGCGAGAAGTCGCCTTCCACCGACACCATGCCGATCGGCAGCAGGCTCTTGCCTTCGGTGCGCAGCTTGCCCGCGGCACCCGCATCCACCGTCACCGCCCCGCGCAGCTGCAGGTGGTCCGCCATCCAGCGCTTGCGCGCCTGGCTTTTCTGCGTGGGCGCGACCAGCAGGGTGCCGATGATCTCGCCCTGCGCCAGCCGCAGCAGGCAATCGTTCTCGCGGCCCCAGGCGATCACCGTGGAGGCGCCGGAACCGGCCGCCCGCTTCGCGGCCAGCACCTTGGTGATCATCCCGCCCTTGCCGATGCTGGAGCCGGCTCCGCCCGCCATCTGCTCCAGGGCGGGGTCGCCGGCACGCGCCTCGCGGATGAAACGGGCCGCGGGATCCTTGCGCGGGTCCGCGCTGTACAGCCCCTTCTGGTCGGTCAGGATCACCAGCAGGTCGGCCTCGACCAGGTTGGCCACCAGGGCGCCCAGCGTGTCGTTGTCGCCGAACTTGATCTCGTCGTTGACGACGGTGTCGTTCTCGTTGATCACCGGCACCACGCGCAGGGACAGCAGCGTCAGCAGCGTGGAGCGGGCGTTGAGGTAGCGCTCGCGGTCGGCCAGGTCCGCATGGGTCAGCAGCACCTGCGCCGAACCCATGCCCTGCTCGCGCAGCTTGGTCTCGTACATCTGCGCCAGGCCCATCTGGCCCACGGCGGCGGCGGCCTGCAGCTTGTCCAGTTCGTGCGGGCGCGTGGCCCAGCCCAGGCGCTTCATGCCCTCGGCGATGGCGCCGCTGGAGACCATGATCACCTCGCGGCCCTGCCCGGCCAGCGCGGCGAGCTGCCGGCTCCATTCGCCGATGGCGCGTTCGTCCAGCCCGCGTCCCTCGTCGGTGACCAGGCTGGAACCCACCTTGACCACGATGCGCCGCGCCTCGCGCAGCGCCGCCGATTCAATCCTGTCGCTCATGCCCGGCATTGTCGCTGGGCGCGAAGCGCGGGTCGACGTCCACCGGCGGCTGCTCGGCGACCTGCTGCGCGCGGATGTGCTGGTAGACGGCCTGCACCAGGTGCTCGCAGCCCTCGCGCGTGAGCGCGGAGATCTCGAACACGGGGCCCTTGTACTTCATGCGCTTGACGAAGTCCTTCACGCGGGCGGCGCGCTCGTCGGCCGGCACCATGTCCAGCTTGTTCAGCACCAGCCAGCGCGGCTTCTCGTAGAGGGCCTGGTCGTACTTCTTCAGCTCCGCGACGATCGCCCTGGCCTGCGCCACCGGGTCGACGCTGTCGTCGAAGGGGGCGATGTCCACCACGTGCAGCAGCAAGCGCGTGCGCTGCAGGTGGCGCAGGAACTGGTGGCCCAGGCCGGCGCCCTCGGCGGCGCCCTCGATCAGGCCCGGCACGTCGGCGATCACGAAACTCTGTTCCGGGCCGACCCGCACCACGCCCAGGTTCGGGTGCAGCGTGGTGAAGGGGTAGTCCGCGATCTTGGGCCGCGCGTTGGAGACGGCGGCGATCAGCGTGGACTTGCCCGCGTTGGGCATGCCCAGCAGGCCGACGTCGGCCAGCACCTTCAGCTCCAGCTTCAGGTTCTTCTTCTCGCCCGGCCAGCCCGGCGTCTTCTGCCGCGGCGCGCGGTTGATCGAGCTCTTGAACCGCATGTTGCCGAAGCCGCCGTCGCCGCCCTTGGCGATCATGATCTTCTCGCCGGGTACCAGCAGTTCGTACAGCACCTCGCCGGTCTCGGCGTCCGAGATGATCGTGCCGACCGGCATCTTCAGGGTGATGTCGTGGCCGGCATGGCCGAACATGTCGGAACCCATGCCGTGCTCGCCGCGCCCCGCTTCGTGGCGGCGCGAGAAGCGGTAGTCCACCAGGGTGTTCAGGTTGGGGTCCGCCACCGCCCACACGTGGCCGCCGCGGCCGCCGTCGCCGCCGTTGGGGCCGCCGAATTCCTTGTACTTCTCGTGGCGGAACGAGACGCAGCCGTTCCCCCCATCGCCGGCGGCGATGTCGATGAAGGCTTCGTCTACGAATTTCATGGATGCCTCAAATGAAAAGGCCCCGACAAGTCGGGGCCTCGGACTTGCGGTTCGAGCTTAGCTCAAGCCGCCGGGGTCACGTTGACCGTGTGCTTGTTCAGGGAACCCTTGACCTTGAAGCTCACGTGGCCGTCCACCAGGGCGAACAGCGTGTGGTCCTTGCCCACGCCGACGTTGGTGCCGGGGTGGAACTTGGTGCCGCGCTGGCGCACGATGATGGAGCCGGCGCTGATGAGTTCGCCGCCGAAGGCCTTGACGCCCAGCATCTTCGGCTGGGAGTCGCGCCCGTTTCGCGTAGAGCCGCCGCCTTTTTTCTGTGCCATTTCCCGTTCTCCTTAGGCGCCGGCGATGGCACCGATCTGCAGTTCGGTGTATTGCTGGCGATGGCCCTGGTGCTTCTGATAGTGCTTGCGGCGGCGCAGCTTGAAGATGCGCACCTTCTCGTGCTTGCCGTGCGCGACGATCGTCGCCTTCACCGTGGCACCGGACACCAGGGGGACGCCGATCTTCAGGTCGCCGCCGTTTCCGACTGCGAGCACCTGGTCGATCGTGATTTCCTGGCCGATGTCCGCAGCAATCTGTTCTACCTTGATCTTGTCGCCGGAAGCAACGCGATACTGCTTGCCACCGGTTTTTATGACCGCGTACATGGTTGACCTCACAAATGGAACGAGCCCCAAAAGGCCCATTGACATGTTTCCCGGACGGATTTCCGGAAAGCCCGCGACTATAGCATAGTTGGTGGTTGCTCACAAGGCGGACCGGGGAGCGCCTCTGGGCGCGGTGAGCGCTTCCTATAATCCTGCAACTCTGCAGGTTTTCCCGCCTTGACCGATTCCTCCCCGAGCGCCGGCTCCGTACTTTCCCTGATCGCGGACGACATGCGCGCGGTCGACGCCGTGATCGCCCGCCGGCTCGCATCCGGCGTGCCCCTGGTGG
>DASWUI010000241.1:0-3015 GCA_036401715.1 Ramlibacter sp.
GGCGCGCAGCGCGAGGACCTGGTGGCCTTCGACAAGTACGCGCAGGCCGCCGCTTCCCTGAAGAAGCCCTCGTCCGCCGCGCGCGCGCTGGCGGGCGGCGCGATGCACATCGAACGCGTGGACAGGCTGGTGCGCGCGATCGGCATGCAGCTGAAGATGTCGCATCCCCAGCTGGAGGAGATCGTCGGCCTCGTGGACGGGCGATTGGCGGACAACCGGATGGAGCGGGAGAAGATCGCCGCCTGAGCGAGGCCGGGCACGCCCTCAGGCGTGCAGCCAGAAGGCGCTCTCGGCGAACTGCTCCCCGTTCCACCAGTTCAGCTTGCCGGTGCCGTAGCGGAAGTTGCTCACGCCGGCCTGGCTTTGCAGCGGCGCGATCACCTCGCCGGCCGCATTGCGGCGGGCCGTCGCCTCGTCGGTCTCGGGCACGACGGCCACGATGTGGCCCGAGCGGCCGTCCTCCTTGCGGCGCGCGACCACCAGCCCGATCGCGCCCTGGTTCACTTCGGTCTGCAGCTTGGTCAGCGTGCCGGTCTGGCGCCAGCCGAACTGCGGCCCGAAATCGCGCAGCCAGCGGAACAGGTCGTTGGCGCGCACCTCCACGATGGTCGCCCCGATCAGCGGCGGCACCGGCTCCCCGCGCGCGAGCTTCAGCTGCGCCTGCGCCGTCCACCACACGCGCGGCAGGTAGACGCCGGCGAGGTGGCAGTAGTCGTGCGAGTAGATGTTGCAGAAGGTCAGGCCGCCACCCGGCTGGTAGCGCAGGTGCCGCGGGTCGTCCACGGCCAGCCAGTCGATGATCTCCGCGAGTTCGGTGCGCAGTTCCGCCGCGCTGCGGCCGACGCGCGTGGGCTGGTTGGGCTCGTTGAGCGAGTGGGCCGACGCGCGGTCGCGCCGGCGCGTGACGGTGCCGGCCTTGCGCGGCATGGACACGCCGACGATGCCGGACGCCGGCGGCGCTGCCGCGGGCACGACCAGTTCGGGCTCGGGCGCCGTCTCGTCGGGAACCAGGAACTTCGTCGACGCGAAACCGCGCAGCAGCGCGCCGCTGAGGGTGGTCTCCACCTCCAGGAAACCGCCCACCGGCGTGCCGGTGACGGCGCGCACCGGATGCGCGTCGGGCAGGTGCGCGATCACGTTGGCCTGCGGCGGCGTGCTCTTGCGCGGCTCGCGCCGCAGCCGCAGCATGCCTTCCATGGTGTCCACCCGCAGCTTCGGGCCGGTGGCCGTCACCGGCGTGGGCGGGGGCACCAGCGCATTTCCCGCCGGGGGCTCCAGCAGGATGGGCGCGACGCCGGGCAGCGCCACGGTGTGCGCCAGGCGGAGGAAGTCGAAGATCGCCTCGCCGTAGAAGCGCTGGCCGTCGAAGTGGCCCTGCTTCAGGTCCCTCGCCGGCCTGAAGCCGCCGGTGTTGTAGGCGATCCCGACCGCGGCCAGCTCGCGGTCGTCGAGGCTCGTGCGCTGGGCGAAGCCCAGCTTGAACAGGGCGCGCTGCAGTTCCTGCAGGCACTTGTCCAGGGCCGGCTCGAAGCGCTCCCACCGGCGGTCCAGGAAGTAGTCCGGGTCGTCGCGGAAGAACTGCAGGTCCAGCTGGAAGATGCCGAAGGCGTGGCAGAACTTGTGCGGCCGCCGCGCCACCGCGGCAAAGCCCGGGATGTGCGCGGCCATGTCCACCAGCGCCTGGTGCGCGATCTCGAACATCTCGGCCCCGCGCGGCACGGCGAGCAGTTCGGCCTTGGTCCTCGGGAAGGCCGAGCGTCCCCTGTCCGCGTCCAGGGTATCGCCCACGCACAGGGCCAGGATCTGCTCCACCGGCAGGCCCTTCTGGCGCAGCACGGACCAGACGTGCCCGGTTTCCTGGCAGGCGATCGCCGCGAGGAAGTCCACCGTGAGCGGCGTTCCCGCGATCGCCGCTTCGATGCGGGGCTGGAACTGGGTCTTGAACCACAGGATGTCGGCGCTGGTGGGCATGGGACGCGCTCCTGGAAGGACACGAAGGTGGCCATCGGCAGCGGCGACAGAATCGGTGGCGATACCCTGCGCCGCCTTGCGGGAAATCAAGCTTGCTGGGGTTTGCGCCTGAACGCAACGCAGGAATGGGGGATGGCGGGCAAGGACGCGTCAGCCTGGCCGGGATCGGCTGGCGGAAAACGGTGTGGAGGGGACGCCGGTCGCGGCGGGGAGGCAGCAGTACCGCGGGGGCGGCCGCCTTCCGGGGGGAAAAAAAGAAGCGGCCGAAGCCGCTTGCAAGTCTCGCTCGGATGAGCAGATTGTTACATGGGCGCCGCGCGGCGCCCCCCGGGCGAGCCCGTAAGGGCGCACCCGGGCACCCCTTGGCCGGTGGTGATCCGGGCCTGCATCAGCGATACGACAGCTCCGCCCGCCGGTTGCGCGACCACGCCGACTCCGCATGGGCGGCCTCCACCGGTTTTTCTTCCCCGAAGCTCACGGTCTCGACCTGCGCGGCCCCGACCCCCAGGAGTTCCATGGCGCGGCGCACCGCCTCGGCGCGCTGCTGCCCGAGGGCCAGGTTGTACTCGCGCCCGCCGCGCTCGTCCGTGTGTCCCGCGATGGTCAGCTTGCTGTCGCGGTGGGCCGCCAGGTGGCGGGCGTGCGCGTCGATGACGCTGCGGAACTCGGGGCGGATCGTGGCGCTGTCGTAGTCGAAATACACCACCTTTGCCGCGTCCAGCGGGCCGACCGGCACTTGCGCCGCGGCGCGGGACTGCACCGGCGCGACGGCACTCTGCGGGGTGGACCCGGGGCTGCCGGCAGCGGGCGTTGCGCTCCCGTTGCTGACGGGGGCTTCCTGCATGGGGGTGCTGGAGCAGGCTGCCAGCAGGACGCTGCCCACCAGCGCCAGGGCCGCGGCGCCGCGGGAAAAAGGCAATCGGTTCATGGATTCAATCCCTCCTCTTCTGGATGATTCGAACGCCCTGCGTCCCGTGCGGCTCCGGCACGCTCCGCCGTTCCGGCCCATGGGAAGCAGGTGAAATCCAGTTTGCCATGCAAGGC
>DASWUI010000242.1:0-4993 GCA_036401715.1 Ramlibacter sp.
ATGCTCGCCCGGCCGGGGCGCCGGCCCTGTAGGAAATCCCCGTCTAGCGCTGGTCAGCGTCCTTCAGCAGGGACCAGGAGCCCCAGGCGAGGTCGGTCGCCCGGCGTGCATGCATCCATTGCTGGAACTCGGGGCTCTCCAGGGCGCGCTGCTTGTCGCCCGACTGCTCGGCCTCGGCCAGCACGATGTGGAATTTCTCTTCCGCCTGGCTCTCTACCGCCTGGAAGCGCTCGGCTTCCGCTTCGGCCGCGGCCAGTTCTTCGATCCAGTCGCTCATGACGTTCTTTCGTTAAAGGGGGAGTATGCACGCCGCTGGGCCGGCGCGCTCCGCACCAGTCCAGTGCCCTTGCCCTCCCCTCGTGAAATGCGGCGCCGGCTCCCCGCGCTCCTACACGAAAGCAGCATGGACACGGACGGGCCTTGGCGCTACAAGGGGCGAACATGGCACGAACGGCCCAGGAGCGCGAAACGGCGCCCGCGGGGCCAGGAGTGAGTACGAATCATGTCTTTCGGCACACTGCTGTACCGCTACTTCTTCTTCGGCTGGCTGTTCAAGGACGTCAACCGGGGCAACCTGCTGGAGCGCGCGGCGGCGTGGCGCCACAACCGCGACCAGGCCCGCTGGCTGCCGACCTACATGCGGCGCTGGCTGTGGTGCGGGCTGTTCTTCTACGGGCTCGGGCTCATGGTGGAGTCGCTGCTGCACGCGCCGGGGCTGTCGGTCGTGTTCTACGTGCCCTCGGCGCTGGCGGTCCCGATCAACGCGGTGATCGGCGCCGCGTGGGTGGGGTTGCGGGTGATGCCGGCGCAGGCCTAGGAGGCTGCGCGGCAGCGGCCCGCGCGGTCAATCTCCCCCGTTGCACAGCCAGTGCCACCTCAGCACCGGCCGGTCGCAGTGCCGCGTCAATTCGGTTGACCACGTTCGCGCGCGGGAAGGGCTCCTGGTCCTAGAAGGCCTGGACATGCTCCGTCACCTCCACGGCGGATGGTTCGGGCCGCGGCTGCGGCTGGGCGGCCACGGACGGGGCGGCGGCTTGCGGCACGGCCTGCGGTGCCGCTGCCTCTTGCGGCGTCGCGGGGTCGATGGTCGCGACCGCCACCAGTGCCGCCGTCGCGAAGACGACGGGAACCAGCCACCAGCTCGCGTTGAAGTCGGCCGCTTCGCGGCGGATATGGTCTCTCATGGCTTCCTCCTGGGTGGGCCGCACGCGTCGGATGCGTGCAATCCAATCTAGGAAGCGAAGGCCGCCGGCGAAATAGCGCGGATGCGTCCGGGGATCGCGGCGAACTGCCAGCCAGAACGGGTGAGGTCAGGCGCACACGGCCTGCAGCGGCACCTGCACCTTCACGCGCGTGCCGCCGGAGCCGCCATGGACGTCGACGTGGCCCCCGAGCTGCCCGGCGCGCGTGCGCATGTTCGTCAGGCCGCGCCCGCAGGAGTCGGCCGAGACGCCGGCGGCGCCGATGCCGTTGTCGCGCACTTCCAGCTCCAGCTGCCCGTCCACGACGCGCAGCTGCACCTGCACTTCCGAGGCACCGGCATGCTTCACCACGTTGGTCAGCGCCTCCTGCGCCATGCGCAGCAGCTGCAGGGAGGCGTGCGGCGACAGCTGCAGCGCCTCGTCCGGCACGGCGATGTCCCAGCGCGGGCGGATGCCGCAGGCGAGCAGCTGGGAGCGCCAGCGGAACAGGAAGTTGCCCAGCGTGGAGCGGAAGTCCTGCTGCTGCGGCGCCAGCGTGTCCAGCGCCAGGCGCATCTCGGAGATGCATTCGCGCAGCACGCCGGCGATCTCTTCCGGGGGCACGGCGCCGCGCTCCACCCGCGAGAGCGACACGAACAGGCGCGAACCCAGGCCGTCGTGCATCTCGCGCATGATGCGCTGCCGCTCCTGCGCGGCGGCGTTCTCGCGCTCCAGCGCGAACACCCGCATGTAGTTGGCGGCCAGTTCCTTCTCGCGCTCGGCCACGCGCGCTTCCAGCGTCTGGTTCAGGTCCTCCAGCGCGTGCAGCGTGCGGATGAAGCGCCTGGTGAGCAGCCCGCCCATGGCGAGCAGCACGAGGTCCGCCCCCAGGTGCAGCAGCTGGAAACGCTCCGCCGTCCAGGCGGCGAGCCAGGCCACCGGCGGGTCGAGTTCCCAGCGGATCATGTAGTCGTGCATGCCGGCCAGTGCCGCAATGGCCATGGTGACCGGCAGCGCGGCCGACTCCAGCGTGCGCCGCCGCACCAGCGACCACAGGGACACGGCGACGATGGTCGCGCCGATCGGCAGGAAGCCGCCCACCCACCAACGGTTCACGAGCGGCTCCGCCGCGGGGCCCTGTGCCAGCAGCCAGAGCGGGCCGAGGAGCCAGTAGCCGAAGAGCGCGCGTTCGAACCAGGGCTTGCGGATGCCCGCCAGGCGCCAGGCGAGCATCGTCATCACCACGATGAAGCCGCCGGTGGCCGCATGGAAGGCCAGCCGCCAGGCGGGCCACGCCGCCGTGGGCACCACTTCGACCACGAAGGTCAGCGTGCGCAGCCCCCACAGCGCCACCGCCACCCCGAACAGGCCATACATCACCTCCGCGCGCCGGCGCCACCAGATGTACAGCACCGACAGCGAGACCAGCATGCAGACGGCGGCGGTGATCTGCGGCGTGATGCTCACCCAGAAGAAGCGGCGGTCGTACTGGTCCGAGAGTTCGTCCAGCGCGCCGATGCGCACGCGCGGAAAGCGCAGCGACGAGCCCTCGGGTGGACGCGCCGCCCGCACCAGCAGTTCGTTGCCGCCTGGGCGCAGCAAGGCCGGCGGCAGCGTCACCAGGTGCGGACGCGCCCAGCGCACGTGCGCCTGCGGCGTGTTCTCCGGGATCCGGGCGACCAGCGCGCCGTTGAGCCAGACCTCCCCGCCGTCGTAGAAGTAGGGGAAGAGCGCCGCCCAGGGCTGCTGTTCACCGGCGGGGTGTTCGAAGGGAATGCGGTACCAGCTCGCCGCCGGAACCGCGTGCGGCCGCGACTTGCCCCACAGGTCGGGCAGCGCCACCGCCTGCCAGGCAGCCGAGGCGTCGGGCGGCGCGGCCGCGGCGTCCACCACCATGCGCGCGGTGGCCGGCTCCTGCACGGCGGCGGCGGCGCAGCCCAGCAGGCCCAGCGCGCACGCCAGTGCAAGCCAGCACCGACGCCAGGGGCGCGCCATGTCCATCACAGCAGCCCGAGCTGGGTGGCCTCGTACACCGCCTCGCCGCGGGAATGCACCGCCAGCTTGCGGTAGATCTTGCGCACGTGGGCCACCACGGTGTGCGGCGAGATCCCCATCAGTTCGCCGATGGTGTCGAAGCTCAGGCCCTTGGCGGTGAGGCGCAGCAGCTCGGTTTCGCGCTCGGTGAGCGGCGAGCCCGCGGCCGCCTTCGGCGGTGCCGCCGGCTGCCGCGCGGGCGCCAGCGCCAGCCGGAAGCGGTCGAGGATGCGCCGGGCGATCCCCGGGCTGATGGGCGAGCCGCCGCCGCGCAGCTCGCGGATGCTCGACACGATGCTCTCCGGCAGCGCGTCCTTCAGCAGGTAGCCGCTGGCCCCCGCCTCGATGGAGTCGAGCACGTGCTGGTCGTCGTCGAACATGGTGACCACGAGCACATCCGTGGCGTACCGGCGGGCCAGCGAGTGGCGGATGACTTCCACCCCGCTCGCGTCGGGCAGCCCGAGGTCCAGCAGGACCACGTCGGGCGGCTGGGCGTCGAGCATGGCGATGGCGGCACGGGCGCTGGCGGCACTGCCCGCGAGGGCCAGTGCGGGATCGGACAGGACCGCGTTGGTGAACCGGCGCATGAATTCCGGTTCGTCTTCGACGATGAGCACGCTGGTTGGCATCTCAGCTCCCCGGAAAATGAGGCCATTCTGGTACGTGCCCGCCGCCTTCGCCTCACCCAAACGGGGTCCTGGCACATCCCCTTACCTCGCTTTGCACGGGCGCGGCACGGCCTTCGCGCCGGCGACAAGCCCGCGGCGCAGGATCGGCGCATCGAATCAGGAGCAGTCCCCATGAAAACCTCTGCCATCGTGTGCGCCGTGCTGGCCGGCACCTTCGGCCTCACCAGCATCGCCTCCGCGCGCGACCACCGCGATGACCGCGGCGGCCGCGGCGACCGCTTCGAGCAGCGCCAGGAGCGCCGCGAGTTCCGCCAGGAGCGGCGTGAATTCCGCCAGGAGCGCCGCGAGCAGCGCGCCGCCCGCCAGGACCGCCGCGAAGACCGCTCCTACCGCCAGGGCTACCGTGCCGGCGTGCGGGAGCACCACTACCAGCAGCCGCGCTACGTGGTCCAGCAGCCGGGCCATGCGTACAGCCAGCCGGCTTACCGTTCGCACGCGCCGCGCTTCCACCGTGGCGGCTACCTGCCGCACCAGTACCGCAGCCACCACTACTACGTCAACGACTGGCACGCGCACCGCGGCCTGTACGCCCCGCCGTACGGCCACCAGTGGGTGAACGTGGACGGCGAGTTCCTGCTCGTCGCGCTGGCCACCGGGCTGATCGCCAACGCGCTGCTGGGCGGCTACTGAGGCGACGCTAGCGCGCCCCCGCGGCGCGCAGCATGCGGGCGACCTCGGCCTGGCCGAGGCGCTCGGCGTGGCGCAGCGGCGTCACGCCCTCGCGGTCGGGCTGGTCCACCCTGCTGCCGGCGTCAATGAGCATGCGCACGATCTCGCGGTGCGCCGGGCCGTCGCGCCCGAGCACGATCGCCTCCAGCAAGGCGGTCCATCCGAGGTCGTTCACGTGGTGGATGTCGATGGGCGTCTGCAGCAGCACGCGCACGGTCTCGACATGGCCGCGGTAGCTGGGCCCCATGAGAGCGGTGCTGCCGTAGCGGTTCAGCGCGCGCACGTCGGCGCCCGCGGCGAGCGCCGCCCGCACGACCTGCGCATGCCCGTTGCGGGCCGCCAGCAGGAAGGCCGAATCCTGCTGCGCATCGCGCGCGTTGACGTCGCCGCCGGCAGCCAGCGCCGCGCGGAAGGCCGGCA
>DASWUI010000243.1:0-1589 GCA_036401715.1 Ramlibacter sp.
TTCCTCGTCGTGGTGGTGCTGCGGCGCGGCCTGGTCGAAATAGCGCATCACGTCGCGCGCCGCCTCCTGCGCCTGGGTGTCGGCGCCGTGCGTGCGCAGGTGCTCGCGCAGTCGCGCCAGCAGCGCGAGCATGCGATGCACGCGCTCGTGGCAGGCCTCGAGCATCTCGAAAGGCTGCTCGAACGTCGCCGAGGGCGAGGCGACCAGCGACTGCAGCCGGATCGGTTGCGTCATCGCTCCACCTTCAGTTCGCTCACGTAGCGCTCCACGCCGGGACGCGCGCGGGCACGCCGCGCGCCGGCAATGGTTCCCATGCTCACGAAGCACAGCGCCTGTTCGTCGGCGTCCAGCCGGAACAGCGCGCGCAGCGGTCCGGAGCCCAGTGCCTTGCCGCTGGGGAGCGCCGAGCCGAAGCCGAGCGCGGTGGCCATCAGCAGGACGTTCTGGATGGCGCAGCCGGCGGAGACCAGGCGTTCGGCCGGCGGAATGTCGTCGCCCGGCGGACCGAGACGGACCACCGCCAGCAGGAGCAGGGGTGCGCGGAAGGCCTTGTCGCGCGCCTGCGTGAGCTGTTCGTCGGTGGCCTGGGCGTCACGCGCGCGCAGCGCCGCCGCGAACACGTCGGCCAGCGCCGAGCGCGCCTGCTCCGGGATGAGGATGAAGCGCCACGGCACCAGCTCGCCGTGGTCGGGCGCCGCCGCGGCGGCGCCCAGGATGCGCTGGAGCTGCGCCGCGTCCGGGCCCGGGGGCGCCAGGCGCTTGGGCAGCACCGTGCGGCGGCCGTGGATCAGCGCGTCGGCCCATTCGCCGGCGATCGCCGCATCCACGGGACCCGTCACCCACAGGCTCCCACGTGCCCGCACTGCGTGCAGAAGTCGCAGCCGTCCTTGCGGATCATGGCGTGCGCCCCGCACTCGGGGCACTTGGCGCCGGCCATGGCCGGCGGGGCGGAGGTGGCGGGCTGGGGCGGCGTCGCGAGTTCGGCCACCGGCTCGCCGTTGCGGCGCGAGATGATGTTCTGGATCGCGTAGGCGATGGCGGCGACCTCGGAGTCGTGCCACAGCGGCACCGTGCCGCCGTCCGCCTTGGCATAGGTGCCCAGGCGCACCGGGCCGCGGTCCCAGGCCACCTTGCGCATGTCGGCCAGCGCCCGGTCGAGGAAGCCGCCGCGCGCCGCCAGCGACAGCAGGCGCATGCTGGAGGTGATCCATTGCTGCGACTCGCCGCTCTGGCCCACCGGCATGAAGAACTCCACCGCGCGCTCGCGGCCGTCCTCGACCGGCATGAAGGACACGACGATGTAGAGCGTCTGCCGGCCCTGCTGCGTCCAGTACTCGACCTTCTCCGCGACCGCCGGCAGCTGCCCCTTGGGCCGCTTCTCGATCACCGCGCGCATCGGGTCGACCTTGCGGCGCTCCTTTTCGGGGGGGCGCTCGCTGGTCTCGGGCGTCGCCGACAGCACGGAGCCGAGGATGTCGTTCGGGCGGTAGGTGGCCAGGCCCTTCAGGCCGGCGCGCCAGGCCTCCAGGTACAGGCCCTGGAAGTCCTCGTACGGGTACTCCGCCGGCACGTTGACCGTCTTGGAGATC
>DASWUI010000244.1:0-7073 GCA_036401715.1 Ramlibacter sp.
CGTGCCGCTGGACCAGACCCCGGGCCCGGCCCCGACGCCGTCCGCCGCTGCATCGGCCCAGGCCACACCGGGTGCCGACCCGCAGACCGCCGCCATGGGCGGCCCCGCCGCGACGGCGATGCCGGCCGACGGCGTGGCCGCGCCCACCGAGCTGCAGCGCTTCTTCGAGGAGACCCCGTCGACGGCCTCCAGCGGCAGCGCGGCGCAGGACGGGCAGCCCGCGCCGGGCGGCACCTCCTCCAGCGCCGCGCCCGCGGGCACGAACGAGAAGGTGTCGGCGCTGCCGGCCGTGCGCAACCCCGGGGACCCGGAAGGCGCGCGGCTGCTCGCACAGCGTTCGCTGGAGGTGCCCGTCGCGGGCATCGAGCCGGCTTCGCTGAGCGACCAGTTCGACCTGAGCCGCGGCACGCGCAAGCACGAGGCGATCGACATCGTCGCGCCCACCGGCACGCCGGTGGTGGCCGTGGACGACGGGCGCATCGCCAAGCTGTTCACCAGCAAGGCCGGCGGCCTCACCATCTACCAGTTCGACCGCGACGCGCGCCTGGCCTACTACTACGCGCACCTGCATGGCTATGCGCGCCACGTGCGCGAAGGCATGGACGTCAAGCGCGGCGAGCTGATCGGCTACGTGGGTGCCACCGGCAACGCCGACGTGAAGACGCCGCACCTGCACTTCGCGGTCTTCAAGCTCGGCAACCCGCCGAAGTGGTGGCAGGGCGATGCGGTGAACCCCTATCCGGCGCTGGCGCGCGCGCAGCCGTCGGACCAGGTGGCGGCGCGCTGAGCGCGCGTGGCGGTGCGGGCTTCGCCGCTCACCACGCCTTCACCGCCGCACCGGAAAAGCCTTCGCCAACCCCACATACATCACCGCCCCCACCGCCAGCAACCCGCTCGCGATCCACAGCGATGCCGTGAACCCCTCCGCCGGCGTCGCGCTGCGCGCCACCAGCCACGCCGCCAGCGGCGGCCCGGCGATCTGCCCGAGGCCGTACATCGCCGTCAGCAGTCCCATGTAGCTGGTGGCCTGCTGCGCGCGGATCCTGCGCGCCTCCTGCATGGCGAAGAAGGTGATGGCCGTGAACGGCAGCCCCAGCAGCAGGCTGCCGACGGCGAAGCCCGCCAGCGTCGGACTGACCAGGCTCGCCGCCACCCCCGCTGCCTGGATGGCATAGCAGGCCGCCAGCCGCAGCCGCAGGTCCGCCGCGGCACGCAGGCGCGAGGCGCCGATCGCGCCCAGCATCACGCCCGCGCCGAACAGGGGCCAGAACAGGTCCAGCCAGGGCGAGCCCGGCAGCGCCTGGCGCGCGATCACCGGCAGGAAGGTGGCGGTGATGATGTAGCCGATGCCCGCCAGGCCATAGGCGAGGGCAAGCAGCCCCATTTCCGTGCGCCCGGCCCGGACGCCCCCTGCGATCGCCGCACCGGGCCCGCCGCTGGCCGGCGCCGCCGGCAACGCGCGCCGCGCATCGAACACGCGCCAGACCCAGGCCGTCAGCAGGCCGGCGAGCACCGCGAAGGTGACCCAGCCCGCCGCGGCCGGCGCCTGCAGCCACACCAGGCCGCTGGCCGCCAGCCCGCTGGCCACGATGCCCGCGCCCGGCCCGACGTAGATCAGCGCGCCCATGGCGGGCAGCTCGCGCCGGGCCAGCTGCTCCAGGCACCAGCCGGAGGTGTAGAGGAAGACGACCGCGCTGGCCACGCCCGCCGCGAAACGCAGCAGCGGCCACAGCGCCGGCAGGTGCAAGGCCATGCCGAAGGTGAGGAGGGCGGTGGCGACCAGTCCGCCGCGCACCATCCGCGGCGCGTCGACGCCGGCCGCCCAGCCGAAGCGGCGCCAGATCCAGGGCTGGAAGGTGCAGGCCAGGGCGCCCAGCAGGTAGCCCAGGTAGTTCGCGCTGGCCAGCAGGCTGGCACCGGCCAGGGTGACGGAGCGCTCGGCGAGCATGATGGGCAGCAGCGGCGTGAAGGCGAAGCGGCCGATGCCCATGGCGACCGCCAGCGACACCAGGCCGGCCAGGGCGATGGCAGCGGCGGGGGGGATGGCGGGGGCGGCTGCGGGGGAGGCGGCGGAGGCGGCGGGCATGCGGGCGCAAGTTTCTCACGCGGCTTTGGCTGACGCGGCCGTAGGGCCGGGGCGGCTACCATGGCTGCCCATGAAAATCCTGCTCGCGCTGCGTCCCTGCAGCCCCGGCCTGGCGCGCCGCCTCGGGGCGGACGAAGCCCTGGCCAAGGCGCTGGGTGCCAAGCCGAACCCGGCCGTCGGCTTCCTCTTTCCCCGCTTCTTCGACGCCGCCGGGCCGGTGCTGCCCCGGCTGCTGGCGCTGGCCCAGGGCGAGCCGGTGAGCTTCCTGCGCGACCTGCAGTGCAGCCCGGCGGAGCTGGAGTCCTGCAGCCATTTCGAGGCGGTCTGCCGCTCCACCATCGGCCAGACCCGCGCGGACTCCAAGGCCACGATGGCGGCCTACCACCAGGACAGCCTGCACCCGACCTCCAGCCGGTGGGCGGTGCGCCTGCCCCAGCGCATCTACCTGAGCAAGCCGGTGGCCGATACCGCGATCAGCCACGTGGACGAATGGACGGGCGAGTACGTGCTGGGATCGCAGGCGGCGCAGGCGCTGCGCTCCAGCGGCCTCACCGGCTTCGAGCTGCGCCCGGTGCTGCACCACAGGAACGGGGAGGCGGGCGACCTGGCGCACCACCTGGTGGCGCGCGAGCTGCTGCCCGCGGCGCTGGAGGACAAGACGATCTTCGAAACCTTCGACGACGGCCCGCGGCAACCCTCGACGCCGCGCCGCTACGGGCTCCTCAGCTATGCGGCCGGCGCACTGGAGGGCAGCCCCGACTTCGCCCGCACGGCCGAACCCTGGGGCGCCTGGCGCACGCCCGTGTGGATCGTGCGGCAGCGCACGCGCGGCTGGTTCGACGCGCAGCAGGTGCGGGGCTGGAAGTTCCAGCCCGTGCTGCAGGAGGGCACGCGCCTGCACGCGGAGCACGCGCAGCGCTGGGACGACCTCCTGGGCACCTTGCGCGGCGCCGGTGCCAGCGTGATCGCCTAACGCGCGACCAGTACCGGCACCGGCGATTCGGCGACGACCTTGCTGGCGACGCTTCCCAGCATCAGCCGCGCGACGCCGGTGCGGCCATGGGAGCCCACGACGATGAGGTCGGCCTCCACCTGCCTGGCCGACTGCACGATGCCGCTGGCGGCGGCGACGTCCTCCGCCAGGCGCGGCTGGAAGGGCACGGCCGGTGCCTTCTCGCACAGGGCCATCACCTTGTGGTGGGCCTCGGCCGCGTGCTGCAGGGCGGCCGACATGTAGGCCTGGAAGCCCATGGGGTTGGCTTCGCCGATCCCCAGGTAGGGATAGGGATCCACGACGTAGAGGGCGGTCAGCTTCGCGCCATGGGTGCGGGCCAGGTCCACGGCGAGCTGGGCGGCGTGCTCCGAAGCAGCCGAGCCGTCGGTGGCCAGAAGGATGTGCTGGAACATGGCGGATCTCCCGGGAAGTTGCATGGCAGCCATGGTGCAGGGAGCGCTGCGCGTGCCGGTTGACGTGCGTCAATTGCCCGGCCGGGGGTGGGGGCAAGATCGATCCAGTCCCAGCGCGGAGCCCCAGATGCCCATCGAATTCACCGACCTGTCGCCCAAGGAGGCCGAGCTCCCGCTGACGAACTTCACGCGCGCCCACCTGGGCATCGTGTCGCAGCTGGAGCTGACCGCGCGCCTGCCGGAACTGGTCGATGCGGCGAACCGCGCCCGCCAGACGGCGATGGACACCCTGGAGCTGTTCCGCAACACGCTGCTGCCGCACCACGCCGAGGAGGAAGCCGAACTCTTCCCCGCCGTCCTCAGGGCCTGCAATGCCGCCGAACGCGAGCGCGTGCAGCCGATCGTCGACCGGCTGACCGGCGAGCACCGCGCGGTGGAGGCGCTGTGGAAGCAGATCGAACCCTCCGTGCGCGCCGCCGCCAAGGGCAATTCGCCCGAGGTGGACGCCGAGATGATGGAGGAGATCGTGCGCAAGGTCCTGCGCCACGCGCGCTACGAGGAAGTGGTGTTCCTGCCGCTGTCCGAGCGCATCCTCTCGCGCAACGGCGACCACATGGCCGCCCTGGGGCTGGCGCTGCACCTGCGGCACGCGCCCCTGGTGGTGGGCTACCTCTGAGCTCACCCGCCCGGCGGAGGCCGGCCCGCTTGAAGCGACCGGCGCCGGGGTTTAGCATGTTCCTGCCGCCCGCGCGGCCCGGAGGTGAGGTATGCCGCAGCTGATTGCGAGTGTCAAAGGCGTCGAGGTCAAGCACGTGTACCTGCACAAGGACCGCACGACCCTCGGGCGCAAGCCGGGCAACGACATCGTGCTGGACACGATGGTGGTGAGCGGCCAGCACTGCGCCTTCGACCTCGTGGGCGTGGCCGACGTCTACCTCGTGGACCTGGGCAGCACCAACGGCACCTACGTCAACGACCGCATGGTCAAGGAACGCACGCGCCTGAACGACGGCGACGTGATCGCCATCGGCCCCTACCGCATCAAGTACCTGCAGGCGAGCGAGGAGCCCAGCACCTTCGGCGGCACCATGGCCTTCACGCCCGATGCGCCGCAGCTGCACGGGGTGTTCACCATCGAGTCCGGCACGTCCGCCGGCCTGGAGGTACCGGTCGTCAAGGCGGTCACCACCTTCGGCAAGCCGGGCGTGTCCGTGGTCTCGGTGGCACAGCGCCGCGGCGGCTACTTCGTCACGCATCTGGGGGGCAGCACGCCGCCCGTCCTCAATGGGCTGACGCTCGGCACCGATCCCGTGTTGCTGACCGACCAGGACATCCTGGACCTCGCCGGCACGCGCATGCGGTTCCAGCTGAGGGAATGAGGGCACAATCGCCGCATGGGGCTGATCGACAAGATTTTCGGCAAGGAACGCGAAGGCACCACGCCTTCCGCGAGCACGCAGTTCCGTGAAAGCGAGCCGGACTCCGACCAGCCTGCCTCCCGCAACGGCCCCCGGCGCGAACTCGTGCAGGTGGTGCTGCGCGACACCATGCGCAGGCACGGCATTCCGTCCGACTGGATCGAATGCCGCATGCTCTCCAGCGTCAGCCGCACCGGTCGCCACGGGCTGCACGTCAACTTCGTGGTGAAGCAGGCGCACGACCGGCTGCTCGCCTACGTCTTTGCCTTCCAGGACAGCTTCGAGCGCGAGCTCGCCCGCTTCGAGCCGCGCGCGCGCGACTGGCTCCTGAGCCTGGGCTGGGAGTTCCAGGGCTTCAACGCGGCGGAGATGCCCGACCCGCGCACCTGGGCGATGAGCGGCCCGGCGCCGCTGCACGCCCCGCTGGTGCAACCGGGCTGGCGCGCGCCCACCAGCGGCTTCGGCGGCCTGGAGGAAGGGGGCTCCGAGGAAGCGACCAAGAGCGACGAGGACGTCCAGCGCGACCTGCAGGCCCTGTTCGCGATCCGCGACGCCGCCATCGCCGAGACCGCGCCGAAGAAGCAGCGCGACCCGGAAGGCCACAAGGACTTCCAGCCGACGCAGCCCTTCGACGACGAAGACCCCGTGAAAAAGTAGCGGGTGCGGCATCGCGGCCGTGTCGTCGCGGCGCCGCAAGGGATGTGTCCATCCGCAACAACTCCGCCGTAAAAGATACGGCCGAGGTCCCGTTCGGGCCTTCCCGTTACCCCTCGACACGTGGAATCGGCGGCCACCCCGCAGCATCGCCCTGCCTGTTCAACCGAAGGGAAAAGCAAATGGAGAAGACGATTGGGAGCGCGGCGCGCTGGGTCGCCCGCGTGGGAAGCATTGCGGCGGTGATGGCGCTCGCCGCGTGCGGCGGCGGTGGTGGCGGCAGCGCGGCGCCGGCGACCGGCACGCTCAAACTCTCGATGACCGACGCGCCGGCCTGCTATTCCAGCGTGGTGCTGAACGTGGAGAAGATCCGCGTGCACACCAGCAACGACAGCGGCACCGGCGACGGCGACGGCGGCTGGAAGGACATCGTGCCGGCCAACGCGCCGGTGAAGATCGACCTGCTGGACCTCACCAACGGGCAGCTGGCCGAGCTGGGCAGCACCACCGTCCCGGCGGGCAGCTACCACCAGCTGCGGCTCGTGCTGGCGAACAACGGCAACACGGTCACGCCGGTCGGCGGCACCCCGCAGCCCCTGAAGACCCCCAGCGGCCAGCAGAGCGGCGTCAAGATCAAGGCGGACTTCGAGGTCGCGGCCAACCAGGTCAGCGACTACCTGATGGACTTCGACGCGTGCAAGTCGATCGTGCTGACCGGCTCGGGCACCTACATCCTCAAGCCGGTGGTGCGCCTGTCGCAGAAGCCGGCCGGCAGCATCCAGGGCTACGTGACGACCACCATGACGCTGACCGGCACCACCGTGTCGGCCCAGCAGAACGGCACCGTGCTGCGGTCCACCACGCCCGACGCGGCCGGCAAGTTCACGCTGGCCTACCTGAACCCGGGCACCTACACCGTGGTGATCACCTCCAGCGAGCGCGCCACCGGCGTGGTGGAGAGCGTCCCGGTCGGAACGTCGACGGTGTCGATCAACGGAACGTCCACGGCGGTCGTCCTGCCCACGTCCCTGATGAACACGGTGACCGGCACCGTGACGGCGGGCACCACGCTCAACGACGTGCTCGTCACGGCCTTGCAGCAGCTGACCACCCAGCTGATCGAAGTGACCAGCGTGCGCGTGGACGATGCCACCGGCGCCTACAGCATGAGCCTGCCTGTGGATGCGCCCGTGCGCACGACCTACGCGTCCGGCGGCCTGCCTGCGTTCACGGCGGACGGCTCGGCGACCGGCGAGTACACCATCCGGGCCACCGCGGAAGGCCACTCGCCCCAGTCCACGCCGGTGACCATCACCAGCGGCAGCGGCGCGACCGCGAACTTCGGGTTCTGACCCCGCGCGCCGGCGACGGCAGGAAGGGCCCGCCAGCCGGCGGGCCCTTTTTCATGCGGCCGCTGCCTCTTGCAATCGCGCCGGCGCGTCCCCAGCTCGTTGGCATGAACACCACGGTCTCCAAGAACCTCGTCCTGCTCGCGCGCATGCTCGAGC
>DASWUI010000245.1:0-3246 GCA_036401715.1 Ramlibacter sp.
GCAGCGCGAACTGCTGCGCGCGCCGCGCGACGCTGAGGGCGAGCACGGAGAACACGAGGAAGGCGCCGGTGAACAGCGCCACCAGGGCCAGCACCGTGAGGTTCACGCGGTAGGCGCGCGAGAGCTGGCTCACGCGCTGGCCGGCGTCGCCGGGTTCGGCCGCCTGCACGCCGGGCGGCAGCTGCAGCTCGCGCAGCCACGCGGCCTGCGACACGCCCGGCTGCAGGCGCACGTCGATGCGCGTGAGCTGGCCGCCGCGGCCGAACAGGTCCTGCGCCGCGGCGATGTCCATCACCAGCAGCGGGCCGCCGCCGGCGTTGGTGGTCCCGGCGACGCGCACCTCGCGCAAGGCCAGCCCGGCCTGCACGCGCAGCCGCTGCGGCGGCAGCAGGCGCTGGGCGGCGGGATTGAGGAACACGGTGTCGGGGGACAGGACCGCGAGGCGGTCCATGCCCTCGGAGGGCGCCGGCATGAGCTGCGGTGCGACGGCCGCGACCACGAGTGCGTCGACCCCCAGCACCCGCACGGTGCTGCGGCGGCCGTCGCGGGTCACTGCCAGCGTCTGCAGTTCCAGCACGGGGCTGGCGGTGGCGACGCGGGGATCGCTGCCGATGCGGCCGTAGAGCGCTTCGTCCATGGCGCCCTGGGCAGCGCGCAGCTCCAGGTCCGGCTGGCCGCCGGCGGAGCGCGCGGCGCTGGAGAACTCGTCCAGCGCGGAGGCGTTGATCAGGTGGACGGAAAAGGCGAGGGCCACGCCCAGCATGACCGCCAAGACGGCGGTGGCGCTGCGCCATGCATGGTGGCGGACTTCCTGCCAGGAATAGGTCGCGAGGAGGGGAAGCACCGGCGCATTGTCGCGCCCTGCCTCCGCGTCGTCCCGTCATTCCCGCGGAGGCGGGAATCCAAGGCGTCGAGGGAGCCTTGGGTCCCCGCCTTCGCGGGGATGACGTCCGTGAACGGCCCTCAGGCCATCTCGCCCATCAGTTCTTCCTTGCGCGTCATCAGCTCGTCGCGCATCGCGACCAGGTCCAGCTTGCGGGCCGAACGCGCCTTGGGGAAGATCTCGTTCTTTTCTTCCTTCACGTGGTGGTCGATGTACTCGCCCAGCACCTTCACCTTGGCATCGAACATCTCGTCGGCCTCGTCCATGCCTTCGATCTGCGCGATCAGGTCCTTGGCGGACTGGTGTTCCACGGCGGCCTCGGCCAGCATGTCCGTGTCCTTGAGCACGGCGCGCAGCGCGGGATAGAAGATCTCTTCCTCGATCTGCGCATGCACGGTCAGCTCGTCGCAGATCTGCCGCGCCAGGTCCATCTTCTTCTGCCCGACCGTCCGGCCGCGGGAGTTCGTCAGCTCCTCGTATTCCTTGAACATCTTCTTCACCGCCCTGTGGTCGGCGTCCAGCAGGTCGCAAGCGTCTTTCTCGGCACGGGTCGCCATCGGTCGTTCTCCTTGGAATAAACGTATCCGTCCATGATGGTCAGCCCCTGCGTCCGGCCTTGTAGGAAAACAGCGGCAGCTGGGGCTGCGCGCCGCCGACGGCCATGCGGCCTGTCCGGCCGCGCGCATGGGGGCTGTTCCGTCGGCGCGGCGGGCGCTCGCCTGACGGTTGAGCCTTTGCACCCGCCCTACGCTTTGCGCCAAAGTTGCGAAGAAAGGATCGTCATGAACGAGCTGCCGACCCAACCCCAACTCGATGCCGCGAAGTCGAAGACCGACCAGGTCCAGCGCGACCTCGAAGTGGCCAGCGCGGAGCTTGGCCTCACGCACGGCGCGCTGGAGCGCGAGCTGCCCGAGGACGTGAAGACCGGCGACGTCGCGTGGGCCATCGAGCAGAACAAGGCGCTGGAGCGCAAGGTGCAGCAGGCGGCCGAGGAACTCGAGGAAGTGACCGAGCTGCTGGAACAGGCGGAGCAGTCCAGGGACGGCAAGCCCTGAAAAAGTGAACCGTCGCGGCGCAGACTAGAATCCCCCCGCTGAAACACGACCGGAGCAAGGCCGAGGTGACTGTCCGCGTATTCCTCGTCGAGGACATGAAGCACGTGCAGGACCTCGTGGAGGACCTGCTGGCGACCCTGGGCGACTTCCGCCTGGTCAAGGCCATCGGCAACGAGGCCGAAGCCAGGCTGTGGCTGGCCGAGCACCCCGGTGCCTGGGACCTGGTGGTGATCGACCTCGTCCTCGACCAGGGCAGCGGCATGGGCGTGATCCCGAAAGCGCGGGATGCCGCCGCCGCCCACGCGGGCAAGGTGATCGTGTTCAGCGACTATGCCAGCGACGGCATCCGCAAACACTGTCTGCGGCTGGGTGCCGACGCCGTGTTCCTCAAGTCGCAGACCCGGGAATTCATGGACTATTGCTCCGAACTCGGCGGCCTCGAAGCCGCTCCCCTGCAATGAAGCGGCGGGTCCTGCTCACCGCCGCGGCCGCCGGCCTCGTGCTGGCCGGCTGCGGCAAGGAATCCAGCACCAGCGCCGGCGGCACGTCCGGCGGCGCGCCGGTGCCGGTGACGGTGGAGGCGATCGCCGCGGAGGCCAAGGGCTTCAACGTCGGCTCCACCATGAGCACGCGCGTGGTCTACGTGTTCTTCGACACGCAGTGCCCGCACTGTGCCGTGCTGTGGGAAGCGGCCAAGCCGCTGCGCCCGCAGGCGCGCTTCGTCTGGATCCCGGTCGGCCTGATCGGCGACAAGAGCGTCGCGCAGGGCGCGGCCATCATCTCCGCCGCCGACCCGATCGCCACGATGGACGAGAACGAGAAGTCGGTCACGGCCAAGACCGGCGGCATCGCGGCCATGGGCGTGCCCGATGCGCAGAAGGACATCGTCAAGAAGAACACGGAGCTGTTCAACCGCTTCGGCTTCACCGGCGTGCCCACCATCGTCGGCAAGCACGCGCAGACCGGCGAGATCGTCACGATCGAAGGCTCGCTGCCGGCCTCGGGCCTGGCGCAGCGCCTCGGCCTGAACCAGCCCGGCGGCTGAGCCCCCTGCGAAGGACCCGCGACGCGGGTCCTTCAGTCCCCCGCGGTGCCGATCCCGTCGCTGCGCAGGTGCAACACGCGGTCGGCCTGCGCGGCCGCCGCGGCCGAATGGGTCACCAGCACCAGCGCTGCGCCGCTGGCGCGCGCCGGGCTGCGCAGCAGTTCCAGCACGCGCGCGGCGGTCGCCGGGTCGAGGTTGCCGGTCGGTTCGTCCGCCAGCAGCAGCCTGGGCCGGTGCACCAGCGCGCGGGCGATGGCCACGCG
>DASWUI010000246.1:0-2847 GCA_036401715.1 Ramlibacter sp.
TCGCCGAAGGTCTTGGCACCGAAGCCCGAGTGCTTGCCGTAGCCGTTGCCGTTCGCCGGACGGCGATCGGCGGGGCGGCCGGGCTTGCCGCCGAAGCCGGCGCGGGCCGGCGGCGGGGCGAAGCGCTGCTTGGGCTCCAGGCCGGGGATCACCTCGGCGTTGAAGCGCTGCTTGCTGTAGTGCTCGATGTCGCCGATCTTGCGGCGGTCGCGGAACTCGGCGAACGTGATGGCCAGGCCGTCGCGGCCCGCGCGGCCGGTGCGGCCGATGCGGTGCGTGTAGTCCTCGCTCTTCATCGGCAGGCCGAAGTTGAACACGTGCGTGATCGTCGGCACGTCGATGCCGCGCGCGGCGACGTCGGTGGCCACCAGGATCTGCACCTGGCCGCGGCGCAGCGCCATCAGGCGGCGGTTGCGCAGGCCCTGCGACAGGGCGCCGTGCAGCGCGACCGCGCTGAAGCCCACCTGCTGCAGGTCTTCGGCGAGCGCGTCGCATTCCACCTGGGTGCTGGCGAACACGATGGCCTGGTCGATGCTGTTGTCACGCAGCCAGTGGTCCAGCAGCGCGCGCTTGTGCTGCGGGCTGTCGGCCCAGAACAGCACCTGCTTGATGTTGGCGTGCTTTTCCTGCGGCGAGTCCACCTGCACGCGCTGCGGCTGGCGCATGACGCGCGTGGCCAGCTGCTGGATGCGCGGCGCGAACGTGGCGCTGAACATCATCGTCTGGTGGCGGTTGGCGGTCATCTGGTGCACCGCTTCCAGGTCCTCGGCGAAGCCCAGGTCCAGCATGCGGTCGGCTTCGTCCACCACGAGGAACTGCACCTTGTCCAGCTTGATCTGGCCGCCGCGCTGCAGGTCCAGCAGGCGGCCGGGCGTGGCCACCACGAGGTCGGCGTTCTGCAGGCGGGCGATCTGCATCTGGTAGGGCATGCCGCCCACCACGTTGGCGATGCGCAGGCCCTTGCAGTGCTTCACGAGGTCGATGGCGTCGCTGCAGACCTGCTGCGCGAGTTCGCGCGTGGGGCACAGCACCAGCGCGCCGGGCACGGCGGCCTTGAAGGTGCGCGGGTTCAGCGGGTTCTTGCGGGCGCGCTTGGGCGGCGTCTCGCCGCGGGCGATCGCATCGTCGTACGCCTTCTTCTCGGCGGCTTCGGCGGCGGCCTGTTGCGCCAGCAGCGTGTGCAGCACCGGCAGCAGGAAGGCCGCGGTCTTGCCGCTGCCGGTCTGGCTGGAGACCATCAGGTCGTTGTAGGCGTTGCCGTCCACGTGCTCCTGCGCCATGGCCAGGCCGATGCACTGCTGCTGCACGGTCGTCGGCTGGGTGAAGCCCAGGTCGGCCACGGCGGCCAGCAGTTCGGGCGCGAGGCCCAGGGTGGCGAAGCCGTTCGCTACGGGAGCGGTGGCTTGCGCGGCGGTGGCCTCGATGGCCACGGGGGTGTCTTGAATGAGTTCCGTCATGAGATGTCCACGCAGCGCGGCCCAGGGCGGGCGCGCCGTCATTGCAATGGTTGGAGAACATCAACCATTCCAACGACAAACAGGTCTTGCGGCCTGCGGCCCATGTCTGCTCGAAAGAGCGGGCCAGTGCGAGAAGGCGGATGCGCGTATCAGCTGCCGTGAAGCAGCAAGCCCGCGATTATGACAGGTTTCGGGTTTTCCCGCACGCGCCTTTTTCGAGGCGGCGCCAGGACCCTCACCCGAGCTTCAGGAAATGCTCGCGGTAGTGGACAAGCTCGTCGATCGATTCGTGCACGTCCGCCAGGGCGGTGTGCAGCTGCTTCTTCTTGAAGGACGAATAGACCTCGGGCTTCCAGCGCCGCGCCAGCTCCTTGAGCGTGCTCACGTCGAGGTTGCGGTAGTGGAACCAGCCCTCCAGCGCGGGCATGTACTTCACCAGGAAACGCCGGTCCTGGCCGATGCTGTTGCCGCACATGGGGGTGGCCTGCTTGGGCACGTAGCGGGTGACGAAGTCCAGCACCAGCCGCTCGGCTTCGGCTTCCGAGATGGTGGAGGCCCGCACCTTGTCCGTCAGGCCGCTCTTGCCGTGCGTGCCCTTGTTCCAGGCGTCCATCAGGTCCAGCTGCGCTTCGCTCTGGTGGATGGCGATCACCGGTCCCTCGATGCGCGGCTCCAGGTTCGGCCCCGTCACGACGACGGCGATCTCGATGATCCGGTCGCGCTCCGGGTCCAGCCCGGTCATTTCACAGTCGAGCCACACCAGGTTCTGGTCGCTCTTGGCGAGCGTGGTGGGCGGGGAAGCGATCGGTTCTGCCATGCGGGCATTGTCGCCGATGGCCTACCATTGGAGGCATGGACCCCTCCCTCGCCCTCACCGCCGCCTTCGCCCTCTTCCTCGTGGCGAGCCTGGCGGTGAAGTTCTGGCTGGCCAGCCGCCAGGTGCGCTACGTCGCCCGCCACCGCGACGCCGTGCCCGCGCCCTTCGAAGGCATCGTGTCGCTGCCCGCGCACCAGAAGGCCGCCGACTACACCATCGCCAAGGGCCGGCTCGGCATCCTGGAGACCGCGGTGGCCGCCGCGGTGCTGCTGGCCTGGACCCTGCTGGGCGGACTCGACGCGCTGAACCAGGCGCTGGTGGAGCGCCTGGGCACGGGCATGTGGCAGCAGCTCGCGCTGCTGGCCAGCGTGTCCGTCATCGGCGCGCTGGTGGACCTGCCCTTCAGCCTCTACCAGACCTTCGTGGTGGAGGAACGCTTCGGCTTCAACAAGATGACCTGGAAGCTCTGGCTCAGCGACCTGCTCAAGTCCACCCTGCTCGGCGTCGCGCTGGGCCTGCCGCTGGCCTGGGTGATCCTGTGGCTGATGAACGCCGCCGGCGCGCAGTGGTGGA
>DASWUI010000247.1:0-6864 GCA_036401715.1 Ramlibacter sp.
TGCTTGTTCTTCTTCATGGTCAGACCTTCTCCGCCTGGATGGGGATGGTTTTCCTCTTCTTGCCGCCGAACAGGCTGGCGTCGGTGGCGCCGTCGGAGCAGCCGTTGCCGAAGCTGAAGCCGCAGCCGCCCTTCACGTCGAAGGCGTTCTCCGCGTATTCGCGGTGGGTGGACGGGATCACGAAGCGGTCCTCGTAGTTGGCGATGGCCATGATCCGGTACATGTCCTCGACCTGCGCCACCGTGAGCCCGGCCTGCTGCAGGACCTCGGTGTTCTCGACGTGGTCCACGTGCTTGCCGCGCTGGTAGGCGCGCATGGCCAGCATGCGCTCCAGCGCGCGGATCACGGGACCGGTCTGGCCGGCGGTGAGCAGGTTGGCCAGGTACTGCACCGGGATGCGCATCTCGGAGACGTCCGGCAGCTGGCCGTTCACGCCCACGTAGCCCGCGTTGGCGGCGGAGGTGATCGGCGACAGCGGCGGCACGTACCAGACCATGGGCAGCGTGCGGTACTCGGGGTGCAGCGGCAGCGCGACCTTCCAGTCCATCGCCATCTTCCACACCGGCGAGTTCTTCGCGCCCTCGATCCAGGCCTCCGGGATGCCGTCCTTGCGGGCCTGCGCGATCACGGCCGGGTCGTTGGGATCCAGGAAGACGCCGAGCTGCGCTTCGTACAGGTCCTGCTCGTCCTCCACGCTGGCGGCGGCTTCGATCTTGTCCGCGTCATAGAGCACCACGCCCAGGTAGCGGATGCGGCCCACGCAGGTCTCGGAGCAGACCGTCGGCTGGCCGGCCTCGATGCGCGGATAGCAGAAGAAGCACTTCTCGGCCTTGCCGGGCTGCCAGTTGTAGTAGATCTTCTTGTAGGGGCAGCCCGAGACGCACATGCGCCAGCCGCGGCACTTGTCCTGGTCGATCAGGACGATGCCGTCCTCTTCCCGCTTGTAGATGGAGCCGGAGGGGCAGGAGGCCACGCACGCCGGGTTGAGGCAGTGCTCGCACAGGCGCGGCAGGTACATCATGAAGGTGTTCTCGAACTGGCCCACCATCTCCTTCTGCACGCGCTCGAAGTTCGCCAGGTTCTGGTCCCTGCTGCGCTTGGAGAACTCGCCCCCCAGGATCTCCTCCCAGTTCGGGCCCCATTCGATCTTCTCCATGCGCTGCCCGGTGATCAGGCTGCGCGGGCGTGCCGTGGGCGCGGCCTTCATCTCCGGCGCCGTCTGGAGGTGCTCGTAGTCGTAGGTGAAGGGTTCGTAGTAGTCGTCGATCTGCGGCAGGTTGGGGTTGGCGAAGATGCGCATCAGCAGCTTCCACTTGCCGCCCTGGCGCGGTTCGATGGAGCCGTCCGCGTTGCGGATCCAGCCGCCGTTCCACTTCCCCTGGTTCTCCCACTCCTTGGGATAGCCGATGCCGGGCTTGGTCTCGACGTTGTTGAACCACGCGTACTCCATGCCGGGCCGCGAGGTCCACACGTTCTTGCAGGTCACCGAGCAGGTGTGGCAGCCGATGCACTTGTCCAGGTTCAGGACCATGCCGATCTGTGCGCGGACTTTCATGCCCGTACTCCTTCTTCTTGCGATTCGGTCTCGCTGTCCATCCAGTCGACCTTGTTCATCTTGCGCACCACCACGAACTCGTCGCGGTTGGTGCCGATCGTCCCGTAGTAGTTGAAGCCATAGCTGAACTGCGCGTAGCCGCCGATCATGTGCGTGGGCTTGACCACGATGCGCGTGACCGAGTTGTGGATGCCGCCGCGCGCTCCCGTGATCTCCGAGCCGGGCGTGTTCACGATCTTTTCCTGCGCGTGGTACATCAGCACCATGCCCGGGTTGACGCGCTGGCTGACCACCGCGCGCGCCGTGATCGCGCCGTTGACGTTGAACAGCTCCACCCAGTCGTTGTCGGCGATGCCGGCCCGCTTCGCGTCGTCCTCGGACAGCCACACCACCGGGCCGCCGCGGTTGAGCGTCAGCATGATCAGGTTGTCGCTGTACGTGGAGTGGATGCCCCACTTCTGGTGCGGCGTGATGAAGTTCAGCTGGATCTCGGTGTTGCCGTTGGGCTTGATGCCCGCGATCGCGCCGGTCGTCTTCAGGTCCACCGGCGGCCGGTAGCTGGAGAACTGCTCGCCGAAGGCGTTCATCCACGGGTGGTCCAGGAAGAACTGCTGCCGCCCCGTGAGGGTCCTCCATGGGATCAGCTCGTGCACGTTGGTGTAGCCGGCGTTGTACGAGACCTTCTCGCTCTCCAGCCCGCTCCAGGTCGGCGAGCTGATGATCTTGCGCGGCTGCGACTGCACGTCGCGGAAGCGGATCTTCTCGTCCTCGCGGTGCAGCGCCAGGTGCGCGTGCTCGCGGCCGGTGGCCTTGGAGAGGGCCTCCCAGGCCTTGACGGCGACGTGGCCGTTGGTTTCGGGCGCCAGCTGCAGGATCACCTCGCAGGCGTCGATGTCGCTCACGATCTTCGGCAGGCCTTCGGTCGCGCCGGACTCGCGCACCTTGCCGTTGAGCTCGCCGAGCTGCTGCACCTCGTCCTGCGTGTTCCAGCTGATGCCCTTGCCGCCGTTGCCGGCCTTGGACATCAGCGGGCCCAGCGCCGTGAAGCGCTTGTACACGTTCGGGTAGTCGCGCTCGACCACCGCGATGTTGGGCGCAGTCTTGCCCGGGATCAGCTCGCACTCGCCGCGCTTCCAGTCGGCCACGCCGAAGGGCTGCGCCAGTTCGGCGGGCGTGTCGTGCATCAGCGGCGAGAGCACCACTTCCTTTTCCACGCCCAGCTGGCCGGGGGCGAGCTCGCTGAACTTCTTCGCGAAGCCCTTGTAGATCTCCCAGTCGCTGCGCGCCTCCCAGGCCGGGTCCACCGCCGTGGACAGCGGGTGGATGAAGGGGTGCATGTCGGAGGTGTTGAGGTCGTTCTTCTCGTACCAGGTGGCCGTGGGCAGCACGATGTCCGAGTACAGGCAGGTGGTGGAGAGGCGGAAGTCCAGCGTCACCACCAGGTCCAGCTTGCCTTCCGGAGCCTTGTCGTGCCAGACCACTTCCCTCGGCTTGGCGTCGTCGGCCCCGAGGTCCTTGCCCTGCACGCCGTGCGAGGTGCCCAGCAGGTGCTTGAGGAAGTACTCGTGGCCCTTGCCCGAGGAGCCCAGGATGTTGGAGCGCCACACGAACAGGTTGCGTGGCCAGTTGGCCGGGTGGTCCGGGTCCTCGCAGGACATCTTCAGCGAGCCGTCCTTGAGCGACTTGACGACGTAGTCCTTGACGTCGCCGCCCTTGGCGTCCTTCACCACCTGCAGCGGGTTGGTCTGCAGCTGCGGGGCGGAGGGCAGCCAGCCCATGCGCTCGGCGCGCACGTTGTAGTCGATCAGGCTGCCGTTGTACTTGGCGGGGTCGGCCAGCGGCGACAGCACTTCCTCCACGCCCAGCTTCTCGTAGCGCCACTGGTCGGTGTGCGCGTAGAAGAAGGAGGTGGAGTTCATCTGCCGCGGCGGGCGGATCCAGTCCAGCGCGAAGGCCAGCGCGGTCCAGCCGGTCTGCGGCCGCAGCTTCTCCTGGCCCACGTAGTGCGCCCAGCCGCCGCCGCTCTGGCCGATGCAGCCGCACATCATCAGCATGTTGATGACGCCGCGGTAGTTCATGTCGCTGTGGTACCAGTGGTTCATGGCGGCGCCGATGATCACCATCGAGCGGCCATGCGTCTTGTCCGCGTTCTCGGCGAACTGGCGCGCCACGGTGATCACCTGCTGGCGCGGCACGCCGGTGATCTTCTCCTGCCACGCCGGCGTGTAGGGCGTGTCCTCGTCGTAGCTCTTCGCCGCGTACTCCATCGGCAGGCCGCGGGCCACGCCGTACTGCGCCGCCTGCAGGTCGAACACGGTGGCGACGGTGGCCCAGCGCTCCTCGCCCGCCTTGCCCAGCTTGATCCGCTGCACCGGCACAGTGCGCAGCAGGATGTCGCCGTGCGCGCTGGAGGAGAAGTGCTCGTGGGCGATGCCGCCGAAGTAGGGGAAGGCCACCTTCGCGTTGCTCGCCTCGGTGTTGCCGCCTTCCAGCACCGACAGCCTGAGCTTCACGTCCTCGTTGCCGCGCGCTTCCCTGGCTTCCAGGTTCCACTGGCCGGCGTCCGGCCGGCCGTCGGGACCCCAGCGGAAGCCGATGGCGCCCTTGGGCACGACGACCTTGCCGTTCTCGTCGAACGCCAGGGTCTTCCACTCCGGGTTGTTCGACTGGCCCAGCTTGCCGTTGAAGTCCGAGGCGCGCACGTAGCGGTCCGGCACCAAAGCGGTCTGCCCGGAAGGCAGCACCTGCTCCTTGAGCATCACCAGCATGGGCAGGTCGGTGTAGCGGCGCGCGTAGTCGTCGAAGTACTCCGAGCGCTTGTCGAAGTAGAACTCCTTGAGGATCACGTGGCCCATGGCCATGGCGAGCGCCGCGTCCGTGCCCTGCTTGGGGTGCATCCACAGGTCGGCCAGCTTGGCGACTTCCGAGTAGTCGGGCGTGATCGCCACCGTCTTGGTGCCCTTGTAGCGGACCTCGGTGAAGAAGTGCGCGTCGGGCGTGCGGGTCTGCGGGACGTTGGAGCCCCAGGCGATGATGTAGTTGCTGTTGTACCAGTCGGCGGATTCCGGCACGTCGGTCTGCTCGCCCCAGATCTGCGGGGAGGAGGGCGGCAGGTCGCAGTACCAGTCGTAGAAGGACATGCACACGCCGCCGATCAGCGACAGGTAGCGCGAGCCGGCGGCGTAGCTGACCATGGACATCGCGGGGATCGGCGAGAAGCCGATCACGCGGTCGGGCCCGTACTTCTGGATCGTGTGGATGTTGGAGGCGGCGATGATCTCGTTGACCTCGTCCCAGCTGGAACGGGCGAAGCCGCCGAGGCCGCGCACCTCCTGCCAGCTCTTGCGGCGCTGTTCGTCGCCGACCAGGCTGGCCCAGGCCTGCACCGGCGGCAGCGTGCGGCGCGCCTCGCGCCACAGCTTGAGCAGGCGGCCGCGCACCAGCGGGTACTTCACGCGGTTGGCGGAATAGAGGTACCAGCTGTAGCTGGCGCCCCGGGCGCAGCCGCGCGGTTCGTGGTTGGGCATGTCCCAGCGGGTGCGCGGGTAGTCGGTCTGCTGCGTCTCCCAGGTGACGATGCCGCCCTTGACGTAGATCTTCCACGAGCAGGAGCCCGTGCAGTTCACGCCGTGGGTGCTGCGCACGATCTTGTCGTGCGCCCAGCGGTCGCGGTAGGCCTGCTCCCAGCTGCGGTCTTCGTTCGTCACCTGGCCGTGGCCGTCGGCGAAGGATTCACGCGGCTGCTGGAACCAGGTGAGGCGGTCGAGGAAATGGCTCAGTTGTTCGTTCCTTGTCTTTGTCATCCCGGGATCGACCCGGGATCCATCGGGGCGCGCGTGGGTCCCGGGTCAAGCCCGGGACGACATGCAATTTCGTCAGCAGGGCATCTCGGCGTTCCTGCGCGCGTAGTACCAGTAGGTGATGCCTATGCACAGCAGGTAGAAGACGACGAACACGTACAGCGCCGCCTCCGGCCCGCCGGTCATCGTGATCGAGGTCCCGTAGCTCTTGGGGATGAAGAAGCCGCCGTAGGCCGCGAAGGCCGCGGTGAAGCCCAGCGTCGCGGCGCCTTCGGTATTGCCTTCCTTGGTGGCGCGGGCCACCGCTTCGGGGTCGCCGGGGTTCACGCCCCGCAGCGACTGGTTCAGGAAGATCACGGGGATCATGCGGAAGGTGGAGCCGTTGCCGATGCCGGTGGTGAGGAACAGCACCAGGAACATCAGGAAGAAGCCGGTGAAGTTGCCGCCCTGGCCGCCCGAGGGCAGGAAGTACAGGACGCCGACCACCGCCGAAGCCATCACGACGAAGTTCCAGAAGGTCACGCGGGCGCCGCCCAGCTTGTCGGACAGCCAGCCGCCGAAGGGCCGGATCACGGCGCCGACCAGCGGGCCCAGCCAGGCATAGGCCAGCGGGTTGACGGTGGGGAACTGGCTCTTGATCAGGAGCGGGAAGCCCGCGGCGTAGCCGATGAAGGAGCCGAAGGTCCCCAGGTACAGCAGGCACATCAGCCAGGTGTGCTTCTTGCCGAAGATGGTGGCCTGCGTGGCGAACGAGGCCTTGGCGTCCGCGATGTCGTTCATGCCGAACCAGGCCGCGATGGAGGCCAGCGCGATCCAGGGCACCCAGACGAAGGCGGCGTTCTGCGTCCACACCTGCACCTGCTGCCCGTTCTTCATGATCGTCTGCGGGTCGCCGCCCAGGATGCCGAACACGCCGGCGGTGATCACCAGCGGGCTCAGGAACTGCACGACGGACACGCCCAGGTTGCCCAGGCCGGCGTTCACGCCCAGGGCCGAGCCCTTGCGCTCCTTCGGGAAGAAGAAGCTGATGTTGGCCATGCTGGAGCTGAAGTTGCCGCCGCCCAGGCCGCACAGCAGCGCGAGCATCAGCATCGTCGGGTAGCTTGTGGTGTTGTCCTGCACCGCGTAGCCGATGCCGATGGCGGGGATCAGCAGCGTGGCCGTGGAGATCGCGGTCCAGCGCCGCCCGCCGACGACCGGCACGATGAACGAATAGAAGATGCGCAGCGTGGCGCCCGACAGCGCCGGCGCCGCCGCCAGCCAGAACAGCTGGTTGGTGGAGTACTTGAAGCCGATCGACTGCAGGCCCACGGCGACCACGCTCCACACCTGCCAGACGGCGAAGGCGAGGAACAGCGCGGGGACGCTGATCCACAGGTTGATCTTGGCGATGGCTTCGCCTTCACGCTCCCAGAAGGCCTTGTCTTCCGGGGTCCAGATCGACAGCACGCGGCTGCGACGGGGCAGGGTTGCAACGGAGGTACTCATGATCAGGCCCTTCCAAGAGCG
>DASWUI010000248.1:0-7016 GCA_036401715.1 Ramlibacter sp.
ACCCTTGCTCGAACATTCCCGCATTGCGCGCCGGGTCCGTGTAGCCGGGGCTGACGTTCGGCCCGCGCAGCACGAGCACTCCGGTCTCGCCCGTGGCGCACTGCCCGCCGGGCGCGACGCTCCCGCCTGTCCAGGGCACCACCTTCACTTCCGTGTACGGCAGGCGCAGCCCCGCGGAGCCCGGCACGCGCGGCGCATGGAAGGGCTCGATGGACACCAGCCCCGCGCACTCGGTCATGCCGAGGATGTTGCGCACGGCAATGCCCAGCGTGCCCTCGAACCGCGCCGCCAGCTCGCCCGGCAGCGGCGAGCCCCCCGTGTACGCCACCCGCACGCGCGAGATGTCCGCATCCACCCGCAGGTTGCACAGGCCCGCGAGGATGGTCGGCACGCAGGCCAGCGCCGTCACCCCCTCGCGCTCGCAGAACTTCCAGTAGTTGCGCAGGAAGGCCGCGTTGCGCATGCCGCTGACCGTGGGCAGCACCTGGCTGCCGCCGATGGCCAGCAGCGCCAGCCCGTAGACGAAGGCACCGGCGACGTGGAACAGCGGGAAGCCGTTGACCTCCACCGTCTGTTCGTCGAAGCCGTAGAACAGGTGGGCGAACCAGCCGGTGTGCGCCTCGTTGCCGTGCGTGTGCTGCACGAGCTTGGGCGCGCCGGTGGTGCCCCCGGTGTGGAACAGCGCGGCGATGCGCCCCGGCGCCAGCTGCGGATCGAAGCCGAGCGTGTCGGACTCCCGGGCCAGCGCCTCCTCGAAGCTGCCGCCGATGGCCAGCACCGTGCGCGAGGACAGGCCGGGCACCTTCTGCACCGCCGACCAGACGTCCAGCTCCGCGTTGGGACCGAGCGCCACCACCACCTTGGCGCCGCTCGCGTCGAGCAGCGCCGCCACGTGCTCCGGCTGCAGCATGAAATTGACCGGACACGCGCGCCCCGCGACCTGCGCGCCCCACAGGGCGTAATGCGTGGCGGGAATGTTGGGCGCGAGGATCGCGACCGCATCGTCGGGGCCGACGCCGAGGCGGCGGAACAGGTTGGCGGCGCGATGGATGTTGGCCAGCAGCTGCGCATACGTGATCCGCTGCGGCGGCGTGCCGGGATCGCCGTCCGGCAGGTAGGTGAAGGCGGTGCGGCCGGCGAAGCGCCGGGCAGCGCGGGCGATCAGGCCGTAGGTGGTGCGCGCGGGAATCGCCTCTTCATAAGGCGTGCGCTCCAGGGCCTCGATGTCCGCGAGGCCGTGGAAGAAGGACGTCACGCCAGCCCCAGCAGGCGCACCGCATTGCCCTTGAGGATGCCGGGCATCACCTCGGGCTTGAAGCCGGCTTCCTCGAAGTCCTTCATCCAGCGCTCCGGTGTGATCAGCGGGTAGTCGCTGCCGAACAGGATGCGGTCCTTCAGCAGGGTGTTGGCGTACTGCACCAGCTGCTTCGGGAAGTACTTCGGGCTCCAGCCGGACAGGTCGATCCAGACGTTGGGCTTGTGCGTGGCCACCGACAGCGCCTCGTCCTGCCAGGGGAAGCTGGGATGCGCCATCACGATCTGCATGTCGGGGAAGTCGATGGCGACGTCGTCCAGGTGCATCGGGTTGCTGTATTCCAGCCGCAGGCCGCCGCCGCAGCGCATGCCGGAGCCGATGCCGCTGTGGCCGGTGTGGAAGATCGCAGGCATCTTGTGCGCGTTGATCACCTCGTAGATCGGCCACGCCATCCTGTCGTACGGATGGTAGCCCTGCACCGTCGGGTGGAACTTGAAGCCCCTGACGCCCTCCTCCCTGATCAGGCGCTCGGCCTCGCGCGCGCCCATCTTTCCCTTGTGGGGGTCGATGCTGGCGAAGGCCATCATCATGTCGCTGTTGTCGCGCGCGGCCTGCGCGATCTCCTCGTTGGGGATGCGGCGGCGGCCCAGCTGGGACTCGCTGTCCACCGTGAACATCACCAGGCCGATCCTGCGCTCGCGGTAGTAGGCGATGGTCTCGGCGATGGTGGGCCGGCGGTTGCTGCGGAAGTACTTGTCCGCCGCGCGGTCGTACTCCTCGCCGTAGTTGTCGAAGGGATTCCAGCAGCTGACTTCGGCGTGCGTGTGCACGTCGATCGCGACGAGGTTCGCGTGGTCCATCCTGTCTCCGTGGGTGTGCGCCTAGGGTAAGCCCCTAGGACGGCGGCCTTGATTTGGTTATTGTTTATAACAAACAATCCGGCCACTCCGCAAACGTTTCATGACCTCCATCAAAGACATCCAGCTCGACATCGACGGCGACGTCGCCATCGTCCGGCTGAACCGCCCGGCCAAGCGCAACGCGCTGTCCGACGGGCTGGTGCTCGCGGTGCGCGACACCTTCCTGAACCTGCCCAAGACCGCGCGCGCCGCCGTGCTTACCGGCGCGGGCGACCATTTCTGCGCCGGCCTGGACCTGTCCGAACTCACCGAGCGCGACGCCGGCGCCGGCCTGCACCACTCGCGCATGTGGCACGCCTGCCTGGAGGAAGTGCAGTACGGCCCGGTGCCCGTCGTGGCCGCGCTGCACGGCGCGGTGGTCGGCGGCGGCCTGGAGCTCGCCGCCTCCTGCCACATCCGCGTGGCGGACGACACCACCTTCTACGCGCTGCCGGAAGGCTCGCGCGGCATCTTCGTGGGCGGCGGCGGCGCCGTGCGCATCCCGCGCCTGATCGGCGCCGCGCGCATGGCCGACATGATGCTGACCGGCCGCGTCTACAAGGCCGAGGAAGGCGAGCGCGCCGGCTTCGCCCAGTACCTGGTGCCCGCCGGCCAGGCGCTGCCCAGGGCGCTGGAGCTCGCGCGCCGCGTCGCGCAGAACGCGCCGCTGACCAACTACGCCCTGATGCACGCGCTGCCGCGGATCGCCGAGCAGCCCGCCGACCAGGGCTTCCTGACCGAAGCGCTGATGGCCGCCATCGCGCAGAGCGCGCCCGAGGCCAAGCAGCGCGTGCGCGATTTCCTGGAAGGCCGCGCCGCCAAGGTCGGCAAGAGCTGAAGCGACCCACCGTGCGAGGAGACACTATGAGAGCGCCACAGAGTGCCCATGCCCGATACCGGCCGCTGCGCTTCGGCGTCACGCGCGCCATCCTGCGCGAGGGCGCCGGCGGCACCCGCTACGTGCGCGCCGACGCCGAACTGCAGCCGCATGCGCGGCGCATGACCGACCGCCTGGTCCACTGGGCCGAGACCCAGCCGGACCGCATCTTCATGGCGCGCCGCCGCCGCAACCCCGACGGCAGCACCGGCGACTGGCAGGCGATCACCTGGCGCGAGGCGCTGGAGCGCGCGCGCAGCATCGGCCAGGCGCTGCTGGACCGCGGCCTGGGCGCCGAGCGGCCGGTGGCCATCCTGGGCGAGAACAGCCTGGAGCACGCGCTGGTGGCGCTCGGCGCGCTTTACGTGGGCATTCCCCACTGCCCCGTGTCGCCTGCCTACTCGCTGGTCAGCCAGGACTTCGACAAGCTGCGCCACGTGCTGGCGACGCTGACGCCCGGCCTGGTGTTCGCGCCGGACGCGCGCTATGCCCGCGCCATCCAGGCGACGGTGGGTGCGGACACCGAAGTGGTGCTGGCCGACGGCCGCATCGAAGGCCGCGAGACCACGCCGCTGTCCGCTCTGCTCGCCACCTCGCCGACGCCGGCAGTGGAGGCGGCGATGCAGGCGACCGGCCCGGACACGATCACCAAGTTCCTGTTCACCTCCGGCTCCACCAAGCTGCCCAAGGCGGTGATCAACACGCACGCCATGTGGTGCGCCAACCAGCAGCAGATGCGGCAGTCCATGCCCGTGCTGGCCGAGGAGCCGCCGGTGCTGGTGGACTGGCTGCCCTGGAACCACACCTTCGGCGGCAACCACAACATCGGCCTGACGATCTACAACGGGGGCACGCTCTACATCGACGACGGCAAGCCCACGCCGGCGCTGATGCACGAGACGCTGCGCAACCTGCGCGAGATCGCGCCCACCATCTACTTCAACGTGCCCACCGGCTTCGAGGCCATTGCCCACGCGATGAAGGCCGATCCCGTGCTGCGCCGCAACCTGCTGTCGCGCGTGCGCATGTTCTTCTATTCCGGCGCGGCGCTGGCGCAGCCGATCTGGGACCTGCTGCACGAGGTGCAGGAAGCCGAGATCGGCGAGCGCATCGTGATGGGCACGGGCCTGGGCATGACCGAGTCCTCCCCCTTCGCCGTGTTCATCACCAACCCGGACGTGAAGTCCGGCTACATCGGCCTGCCCACGCCCGGCATGGAGCTCAAGCTGGTGCCGCTGGAGGGCAAGACCGAGATCCGCTACAAGGGCCCCAACGTCACGCCCGGCTACTGGCGCAACCCGCAAGCCACCCGCGAGTGCTTCGACGAGGAAGGCTTCTTCTGCACCGGCGACGCCGTGCTGTGGATCGACGAATCCAACCCGCACCTGGGCCTGAAGTTCGACGGCCGCATCGCCGAGGACTTCAAGCTCGCCACCGGCACCTTCGTCAGCGTCGGGCCGCTGCGCGCGAAGATCATCACCGCCGGCGCTCCCTACGTGCAGGACGCCGTCATCACCGGGCTGAACCGCAACGAGGTGGGCGCCCTGCTCTTCCCGCGCCCGGAGATCCGCAAGCTGGCGCCGCACCTGCCGCCCGAGGCGCCGCTGAAGGACGTGCTGGAAAGCGCCGGGGTGCAGGACCGCTTCCAGGACGTGCTGGACGAACTGGCGAAAGGCGCCACCGGCAGCGCCAACCGGGTGGCGCGCCTGCACCTGATGCACGAGCCGCCTTCCATCGACAAGGGAGAGGTCACCGACAAGGGCTCCATCAACCAGCGCGCCGTGCTCAAGCACCGCGACGCGCTGGTGCAGGCCTTCCACGACGACCGCCTGCCTTTCACCCTGAAGCCCAGCAAGGAGAACGGATGAACATCCAGGGACAGGCCGCGCTGGTCACCGGCGGCGCCTCCGGCCTCGGCGAAGCCACGGCGCGCGAGCTCGCGCGGCTGGGCGCCAAGGTCGCCGTGCTGGACGTGAACATGGCGCAGGCCGAGCAAGTCGCGGCCGAGATCGGCGGCGTCGCATGCCAGTGCGACATCACCAGCGCCGACAGCATGGCCGCGGCCATCGCCAAGGCGGCCGGCCGGCACGGCCCCGCGCGCATCCTGATGAACATCGCCGGCATCGGCACCGCCAAGCGCGTGGTCCAGAAGGACGGGAGCCCGGCGCCGCTGGAAGACTTCGCGCGGGTGGTGAACATCAACCTGGTCGGCACCTACAACGCCAGCCGCCTGTTCGCCGCCGAGTGCGCGAAGCTGCCGCCGCTGGAAGACGGCGAGCGCGGCGTCATGCTGTTCACGGCTTCGGTGGCGGCCTTCGACGGCCAGGTGGGCCAGCAGGCCTACAGCGCCTCCAAGGGCGGCCTCGTGGGCATGACCCTGCCGATGGCGCGCGACCTCGCGCAGCACGGCATCCGCGTGTGCACCATCGCGCCCGGCCTGTTCGCCACGCCCCTGATGAAGCAGCTGCCCGAGCCGGTGCAGCAGTCGCTGGCGGCGTCCATCCCCTTCCCGCCGAGACTGGGCAAACCCGAGGAGTTCGCGCAGCTCGCCTGCCATGTCGTCACCAACACCCACCTCAACGGGGAGGTGATCCGCCTCGATGGCGCACTGCGCATGGCGCCGCGCTGATTGATTCAACCCTGGAGACAAAAGATGAAACTCGTACGCTCCCTGATCACCGCCGCGGTCACGCTGGCGGCCGCCGGCGCCGCCCTGGCGGACATCAACATCGGCGTGAGCCTCTCGCTCACCGGCCCGGGCTCCGGCCTCGGCATCCCGATGAATAACCAGTTCAAGCTGTTTCCGAAGGAGATCGCCGGCCAGAAGGTCAACCTGATCATCCTGGACGACGCGTCCGACCCGGGCAAGGGCGTGAGCAACGCGCGCCGCTTCGTCACGGAAGACAAGGTCGACCTGATCATCGGCTCCTGCCTGACGCCGGTGGCCGGCGCCATGACGCCGGTCGCGACGGAGTTCAAGACCGTGCAGCGCGCCGCCTCCCCGGTGGGTGGCGACAGCCCCTGGCTGTTCCGCCTGCCGCAGGGCAACGACGTCATGGCCCACGCGATGGTGGAGCACATGAAGAAGCAGAAGATCAAGACGATCGGCTTCCTCGGCTACACCGACGCCTACGGCGAGCTGTGGCTCAAGGCCCTGACCCCGCTGGCCGAGAAGGCCGGCATGAAGATCGTCGCCGCCGAGCGCTTCGCCCGCACCGACACCAGCGTCACGCCGCAGGCGCTCAAGCTGGTCTCGGGAAACCCGGACGCGATCCTGGTCGTGGCCTCGGGCTCCGGCGCGGCCATGCCGCAGATGGCGCTGGTCGAGCGCGGCTACAAGGGCAAGATCTACCAGACCCACGCCGCGGCCACGCAGGACCTGATGCGCATCGGCGGCAAGGCCGTGGAAGGCACCTACGTCGTGTCCGGCCCGGCGATGGTGGGCGAGCAGCTGCCCGACAACCATCCGTCCAAGAAGGTCGCGATGGACTTCTTCGCCAAGTACGACAAGGCCTTCGGCGCGCCGAACCAGTTCGCCGGCCACTCCTACGACGCCGCCATCGCCCTCGAGAAGGCCGTGCCGATCGCCCTGAAGAAGGCAAAGCCCGGCACGCCCGAGTTCCGCGCCGCGCTGCGTGATGCCTTCGAGACGATGGGCCGCACGGTCTTCGCGCACGGCGTGATGAACTGGACCAAGGACGACCACTGGGGCTACACGAACGAAACCGGCGTGATGCTCAAGGTCAGCGGCGGCAAGTTCGTCGTCGAGAAGTAAACACCGTCATTCCCGCGGAGGCGGGAATCCAGGGCATGGAAGAAGCCTGGCGGCCACGGGCCGCCAGCCGTGGACGCCTTGGGTCCCCGCCTGCGCTGGGATGACGAGAAGAACAACAACGAAGGCTCCCCACCCATGGACCTTTCCATCGCCGGCATCCTCGCGATCGACGGCCTCACCAACGGCGCCGTCTATGCGCTGCTCGCGCTG
>DASWUI010000249.1:0-9033 GCA_036401715.1 Ramlibacter sp.
CTCACCGTCGTCAACAACAACGCGGGCAACGCCGACTACGGCCTGGCCGCGCTGCTGAAGTCGGGCCGCGTGCGCAAGATCATCTGCAGCTTCCCCCGCCAGGTGGACAGCCACGTGTTCGACGACCTGTATCGCAGCGGCAAGATCGAACTCGAACTGGTGCCGCAGGGCAACCTGGCCGAGCGCATGCGCGCCGCCGGCGCCGGCATCGGCGCCTTCTTCTGCCCCACCTCCTACGGCACCGAACTGGCCAAGGGCAAGGAGACGCGCGAGATCGACGGCAAGCACTATGTGCTGGAGTACCCGATCCACGGCGACGTCGCGCTGATCAAGGCCGAAGCCGGCGACCGCTGGGGCAACCTCGTGTACCGCAAGGCCGCGCGCAACTTCGGCCCGGTGATGGCCGCGGCGGCCCGGCACACGGTCGCCAGCGTGTACGCGATCAAGGAGCTCGGCGAACTCGACCCGGAAGCGGTGGTCACCCCCGGCATCTACGTCAGCAAGATCGTGAAGATTCCGCGCATCGCCACCCAGGCGGGCGGGTTCAGGAAGGCGGCATGAGCATGGCGTACCAGAAGCGCACCAAGGACCAGCTCGCCGCCCGCGTGGCCCAGGACATCCACGATGGCGCCTACGTCAACCTGGGCATCGGCATGCCGACGTCCGTGGCGAACCACATCCCGGCCGGCCGCGAGGTGATCCTGCAAAGCGAGAACGGCATCCTCGGCATGGGCCCCGCGCCCGCCGAAGGGCAGGAAGACTACGACCTGATCAACGCGGGCAAGCAGCCGGTGACGCTGCTGCCGGGCGGCGCCTACTTCCACCACGCCGACTCGTTCGCGATGATGCGCGGCGGCCACCTGGACATCTGCGTGCTCGGCGCCTTCCAGGTCTCCGCCACCGGCGACCTCGCCAACTGGAGCACCGGCGAGCCGGGTGCCATCCCCGCCGTCGGCGGCGCGATGGACCTGGCCATAGGCGCCAAGCAGACCTGGGTGATGATGGACCTGCTGACCAAGAAGGGCGAGAGCAAGGTGGTGGAGCGCTGCGGCTACCCGCTCACCGGCATCGGCTGCGTCAGGCGCATCTACACCGACCTGTGCACGCTCGAATGCACGCCGCAGGGCCTCAAGCTGGTCGACACCGTCGAAGGCCTCACGCGCGCCGAACTGGAAAAACTCATCAACCTGCCGATCGCGGCCTGAACTGGAGAACCCCATGACCCGACAAGCCTTCATCTGCGACGCGATCCGTACGCCGATCGGCCGCTACGGCGGCGCCCTGTCTTCCGTGCGCACCGACGACCTCGGCGCCATCCCGCTGAAGGCGCTGATGGCGCGCAATCCCAAGGTGGACTGGCAGCAGCTGACCGACGTGCTGTACGGCTGCGCCAACCAGGCCGGCGAGGACAACCGCAACGTCGCCCACATGGCCTCGCTGCTGGCCGGCCTGCCGGTGGAAGTGCCCGGCGCCACCATCAACCGCCTGTGCGGCTCGGGGCTGGATGCCGTCGGGACCGCGGCGCGCGCCATCAAGGCGGGCGAGGCGACCCTGATGATCGCCGGCGGCGTCGAGAGCATGAGCCGCGCGCCCTTCGTCATGCCCAAGGCGGAGACCGCCTTCTCGCGCACCAACGCGGTGTACGACACCACCATCGGCTGGCGCTTCGTCAACAAGCTGATGAAGGAGATGTACGGCGTCGACTCCATGCCGGAGACGGCGGAGAACGTGGCGGTGGACTACCAGATCGAGCGCGAGGCGCAGGACCGCATGGCGCTGGCTTCGCAGCTGAAGGCGGTGGCGGCGCAGAAGCGCGGCTTCTTCGAGGCCGAGATCACGCCGGTGACCATTCCGCAGAAGAAGGGCGAGGCCCTCGTCGTGAAGCAGGACGAACATCCGCGCGAGACCTCGCTGGAAGCCCTGGCCAGGCTGAAGGGCGTGGTCAAGCCCGATGGCAGCGTGACCGCCGGCAATGCCAGCGGCGTGAACGACGGTTCGTGCGCGCTGCTGCTGGCCGATGAAGCCACCGCCGCGAAGAACGGCCTGACACCGCGCGCCCGCGTGGTGGGCATGGCCACTGCCGGCGTGCCGCCGCGCGTGATGGGCATCGGCCCGGCGCCCGCGACGCAGAAGGTTCTGGCGCTCACGGGCCTCAAGCTGGAACAGATCGACGTGATCGAGCTGAACGAAGCCTTCGCCGCGCAGGGACTCGCCGTGCTGCGCATGCTGGGGCTGAAGGACGACGACGCGCGCGTGAACCCCAACGGCGGCGCGATCGCGCTGGGCCACCCGCTCGGCGCCTCCGGCGCGCGCCTCGCGACCACCGCGGTCAACCAGCTGCACGCGAGCGGCGGCCGCTACGCCCTGTGCACGATGTGCATCGGCGTGGGGCAGGGCATCGCGGTGATCCTCGAGCGGGTCTGAATCCGCCATCCCCGCGAAGGCGGGGACCCAAGGCTTTCGAACAGGCGGCCGCAGGCCGCCGCGTCTTTCTTTTCCCATGAGCAAACCCCAAGCCACCCTCGTCTCCGGTGCCAGCACCGGCATCGGCCGCGCCATTGCCGGCATGCTGCTGGCGCAGGGCCGGCACGTGGTCAACGTCGACTACCGGCTGCCGGACTGGTCGCATCCGCAGCTGCATTCCTTCCAGGCCGACCTCACGCGGGCCGAGGCCACCCGCGCGGCGGCCGCGCAGGTGCTGCGCGCGTTCGACGTCACCGCGCTGGTGAACAACGCCGGTGCCACCCGCCCGGGCACGATAGACACGCAGAGCGCCGAGGACCTCGCCTACGTCAACGCGCTCACCCTGCAGGCCACCATGCTGCTGACGCAGGCCTGCCTGCCGACGCTGCGCGCCTGCGGGCAGGGACGCATCGTCAACATGGCCTCGCGCGCGGCGCTGGGCAAGACCGAGCGCATCGCCTACTCCGCGGCCAAGGCCGGCCTGGTGGGCATGACCCGCACGCTCGCGATGGAGCTGGGCGGCGACGGCATCACGGTCAACGCGATCGCGCCCGGCCCGATCGCCACCGAACTGTTCCGCCAGAGCAATCCCGAAGGCGCGCCGCGCACGCAGCGCATCCTGGACAGCATCGTCGTCAAGCGCATGGGCACGCCCGAGGATGTCGCGCGCGCGGCGCTGTTCTTCCTGTCGCCGGACAACGGCTTCGTCACCGGCCAGGTGCTCTACGTCTGTGGCGGCACCACCCTGGGCCTCGCGCCCGTCTGATTTCGCAAAGAGGAAATTCCAATGCAGTTCAAGCAAGCTTCCCGCCGCCGCTTCACGCTGGGCGGCCTCGCGCTGGCCGCCGCCGCCGTGGCCGCCCCCCTGGGCGCCCACGCGCAGGCGTATCCGTCCAAGCCGATCACCATCGTCGTGCCCTTCGCGGCCGGCGGCACCACCGACATCCTGGCGCGCGTGATCGGCCAGGCGCTGAACAAGGAACTGGGCCAGTCGGTCGTGGTCGACAACCGCGCCGGCGCCGGCGGCAACATCGGCGCGCAGTTCGCGGCCAAGGCCGTGCCCGATGGCTACACGCTGTTCATGGGCACGGTGGGCACGCACGCGATCAACCAGAGCCTGTACAAGAAGCTCACCTTCGACCCGGTCAAGGACTTCGCGCCGCTCACGCGCGTGGCGATGGTGCCCAACCTGCTGGTCGCGAACCCCGGCAAGCCGTACAAGAACGTCAAGGAACTGATCGCGTACGCCAAGGCCAACCCGGGCCGCGTGAACTTCGGCTCCTCCGGCAGCGGCAGTTCCATCCACCTCTCCGGCGAGCTGTTCAACGCGCTGGCCAAGGTCGACATGGTGCACGTGCCCTACAAGGGCAGCGCGCCGGCGGTGACCGACCTGGTCGGCGGCCAGATCGACGTCATGTTCGACAACATGCCTTCGGCGATCCAGCACGTGCGCTCGGGCCGCCTGCGCGCCCTGGCGGTGACCACGGCGAAGCGCTCGCCGGAACTGCCGCAGGTGCCGACGATCGCCGAAGCCGGCGTGCCCGGCTACGAGGCCACCTCCTGGTTCGGCATGTTCGCGCCCGCGGGCACGCCCGCGCCCGTGGTGAGCCGGCTGAACGCCGCGCTGGTCAAGGTGCTGGCCGATCCCGAGGTGAAGAAGAAGCTGGCCGAGCAGGGGGCCGAACCGTACGCCGAGAAGCCGGAACAGTTCGCCGAGTTCATCCGCAAGGAGGCGGCGAAGTGGAGCAAGGTGGTGAAGGAGTCGGGCGCGAGCGCGGACTGACGCTCCGTCATCCCCGCGCAGGCGGGGAGCCAAAGCTTCCGGGAAGAGCGGCCACTGGCCGCTTTTTCTTTGCCCCCGGACGCCTTGGGTCCCCGCCTGCGCGGGGATGACGGGCTGCTCCTCCAGGCCGCCGGTCTTTTCACAGCTCCGGAAAACTGAATTCCGGCCTCCCGCTTGCCAGCGCCCCCGGCGCGCAAGACACTGCCGCCAGACCTCTGAAGCGCAAGGAACAGGAATGGCAAACCAGGTAGGGTGGATCGGCCTCGGCCGCATGGGCGAGGCGATGGTCAAGCGGCTGCTCAAGGCGGGTTACGGCGCCAGCGTGTGGAACCGCACGCGCAGCAAGGCCGAGCCGCTCGCCGCGTATGGCGCGGAGATCGTGCGCCACAAGACGGACCTGGCCGGCTGCGAGGTGGTCTTCACGATGGTCTCCACCACGGACGACCTGAAGGAGGTGCTGTTCGGCGAGGGCGGTCTCGTCACGGGCACGAAGAAGCCGCAGCTGGTGGTGGACAGCTCCTCCATTTCGCAGGAGGGTTCGGCCGAGATCCGCGCCCGCCTCGAAGCCATCGGCGTGGCCTACCTCTGCGCGCCCGTGTCCGGCAACGCCAAGGTCGCCAAGGCCGGCAAGCTGCTGATCGTCGCCTCGGGCCCGAGGGCGCTGTACGAGAAGGCGCAGCCCTACCTCGCCGCCATGGGCCGCAAGGCCATGTGGGTGGGCGAGGGCGAGCTGGCGCGCATCTGGAAGATCGCGCACAACACCATGTTCGGCGTGGTGATCCAGAACCTTTGCGAGATCACGGTGCTGGCCGAGAAGGCCGGCATCCCGCGCCACGTCTTCCTGGAGAGCATCAACGACTCGGTGCTCGGCTCCATGTACACGCGCTACAAGACGCCGGTGCTCACCAACCTCACGTTCGACCAGGTCACCTTCACGCCGAAGCTGCTGCTCAAGGACATGGACCTGGGCATGGGCGCGGCCAGGGCGCATGGCGTCGCGATGCCGGCCGCCGCCGCCACCCGCGAGTCCGTCGCCCGCATGGTCGGCCGCGGCTACGAGGACATCGACTTCGCCGTGCTGCTGCGGGAGACCGCGCGCGACGCGGGCCTGGAGCTGAAGCCCGAGAACGTGCAGCTCGACGACGGCCTGGCCTCCTGAGCCCTCCGCGCCGGCCGTTCGCATCCCTGTTGACCCGAACACTGCCCAAGGAGACAGACATGAAGCGAATCCTCACCGTGCTGGCCGCCACCCTCATCGCCGGCGGCGCCTGTGCCCAGGGCGCCTGGCCCGCCAAGCCGATCCGCATGGTCGTGCCCTTCACCGCCGGCAGCGTGACCGACATCATCGGCCGCACCGTCGCCGAAGCCATGGGCAAGAGCCTGGGCCAGCCGGTGATCGTGGAGAACAAGCCGGGCGCCGGCGGCACGATAGGCGCCGCGCAGGTGGCCAGGAGCGAGCCCGACGGGCACACCGTGCTGGTCCACTCCTCGGGGCATGCCCTCAATCCCGCGATCTATCCCGGCCTGCCCTACGACACGGTGAAGGACCTCACGGGCGTCACGCCGCTGGCCGCCGTGCCCAACGTGCTGGTGGTGTCGCCCGCGCGCGGCTGGAAGAGCGTGCAGGACGTGATCGCCGCCGCGAAGGCCAGGCCGGGGCAGATGAACTACGCGTCCGCCGGCACCGGCAGCGCGACGCACATGAACGCCGAGAAGTTCAAGCTGAAGGCCGGGATCGAGGCGCAGCACGTGCCCTTCAAGGGCACGCCGGAGGCCATCACGGACGTGATCGGCGGACGCAACGACTGGTTCTTCGCGCCGCTGGCCTCGGCGCTGCCGCTGATCCGGGACGGAAAGCTGCAGGCGCTGGCCGTGAGTTCCGCCCGGCGTTCGCCGGCGCTGCCCGAGGTGCCGACGACCGTGGAAGCGGGCGTGTCCGGATCCGAGTACACGCTGTGGGTCGGCATGATCGTTCCGTCGGCCACGCCGCCGGCGGTGCTCAGGCGGCTGCACGAGGAAGCGGTGAAGGCGCTGAACGCGCCGGAGGTGAAGGCGCGCCTCGCGAGCCTGGGCGCCGATGCGCTGCCCATGGAGCCCGCGGCCTTCAACGCGTACATCAAGGCGGAGATGGAGAGCGCCGCGCAGATCGCGAGGACCGCCAACCTGAAGGCACAATGACCCGCGCATGAGAAGCTTCGTCTACAACGGCCAGCCCGGCCGCGTGGTGTTCGGCCCCGGCGCGCTGTCGCAGCTGGGCAAGGAAATCGAGGCGCTGGGCGCGCGGCGCGCGCTGGTGCTGTCGACGCCGGAGCAGCGCACCTCGGCGGAGCACGTCGCGGGCATCCTGGGATCCCGCGCCGCCGGCATCTTCGACCGGGCGGTGATGCACGTGCCGATCGAAACGGCGCGCGAGGCGCGCGAGCTCGCGCGCCAGCTCGACGCCGACTGCGCCGTGGCCGTCGGCGGCGGCTCCACCACCGGCCTCGGCAAGGCGATCGCGCTGGACTCCGGCCTGCCCATCCTCGCGATCCCGACCACCTACGCGGGCAGCGAGATGACGCCGATCTACGGCATCACCGAAGGCGGCCTGAAGAAGACGGGCCGCGACGCGAAGGTGCTGCCGCGCACGGTGATCTACGACCCCGAGCTCACGCTCACCTTGCCCGCCGGCCTGAGCGTCACCAGCGGCATCAACGCGATCGCCCATGCGGCCGAGGGCCTGTACTCCGTCGACGGCAACCCGGTCATGGACCTGATGGCGGAAGAGGGCATCCGCGCGCTCGGCCGCGCGCTGCCCGCCATCCGCGGCAACCCGCGCGACCTGGAGGCCCGCGGCGACGCGCTCTACGGCGCCTGGCTGTGCGGCATCGTGCTGGGCAACGTGGGCATGGCGCTGCACCACAAGCTGTGCCACACCCTGGGCGGCAGCTTCAACCTGCCGCATGCCGAGACGCACACCGTCGTGCTGCCGCACGCGCTCGCGTACAACGCGCAGGCGGCGCCGCAGGCGATGCGGCGGATCGAGCGCGCGCTCGGCGGCACCGGCGCGGCGCAGGCGGTGTTCGACCTGGCGAAGGACAACGGCGCGCCGGTGGCGCTGGGCGACATCGGCATGCAGGCGCAGGACCTGGAGCGCGCCTGCGACATCGCGCTGCAGAACCAGTATCCCAATCCCCGGCCGCTGGAGCGCGCAGCGATCCGGCAGCTGCTGCAGGATGCGTTCGAGGGAAAGAGGCCTTCCGCCGGCTGAGGGCTTCCTGTACGCTGCGCTTCGTTTCGCTGACCACCAGCGCGCGAAAGGCAGGCCATGGCCGAAGGTACCCTGGAATTCGACGGCGTCCGCTACCCCGACGGGAACGCTTCCGACCCGCGCCGGCTCGGCTGGATGGAGGGCACCCCGCCGCCACCCGACCGGCAGGTCCGCTTCGCGGACGACCGCTTCCTGGATTTCCCGCAGATCCGCTGGAGCCTGTCGCACATGCGCGAGCTGATGCCGACGGTGAACGTCTGGCGCGGTCCCGGCCCGGTGAGCAGCTTCGGTCCCGCGACCGGCTTCGACGACAGCGCGATCGACAGCCTGGCGTTCACGGACATGAACGGCCGGGCCCGCCGCTGGGACGCATCCCTCCCGGACACCTACACCGACGGCATCCTCGTCCTGTACCGCGGCCGCCGCATCTACGAGCGCTACTTCGGCGCCCTGGAAGCGCACCTGCCCCACAGCTGCTTTTCCATCACCAAGTCGTACGCCGCCACGCTGTGCGCCTCGCTGGTCCACGAGGGCACGCTCGACGAGGACCGGCGCGTGCCGCACTGGCTGCCGGAGATGAAGGGCACGGCCTACGAGGACGCGACGCTGCGCCAGCTGATGGACATGCAGATCGGCGTGGCCTACTCCGAAGCCTATGCGGATCCGCAGGCCCAGATCTGGGACTACGCGCGCGCCGGCGGGCTGCGGCCGCGCCCGGAGGGTTACGGCGGGCCGGACAGCTTCTACGCATACCTGCAAACCCTGAAGCCCGAGGGCCGCCACGGCGAAGCCTTCGCGTACAAGACCGTCAACACCGAGCTGATGGCCTGGATCATGAAGCGCGCCACCGGCATCCCGTTCGCGCGCATGCTCTCCGAAAGGCTCTGGGCGCCGCTCGGGTGCGAGCAGGACGGCTATCTCTCGGTGGACCCGACCGGCGTTCCCATGGGCGGGGGCGGGCTCAGCGCCACGCTGCGCGACCTGGCGCGCTTCGGCGAGCTGATGCGCCGCGAGGGGGAGTGGAGCGGACGGCAGCTGGTGCCGCAGGCCGTGGTCGCCGACATCCGGCGCGGCAGCGACCCGGCGAAGTTCGCCAAGGCCGGCTACACGCTCCTGCCCGGCTACTCGTACCGCAGCATGTGGTGGGTCACGCACAACGAGCTCGATGCCTTCGAGGGCCGCGGCATCCACGGGCAGCGCCTCTACGTCGCGCCGAAAGCCGAGATGGTGGTCGCGCGCTTCGCATCGCACCCCGTGGCGGCGAGCGCGGCCAACGATCCGATCACCATGCCGGCGCTGCTGGCGCTGGGGCGGATGCTGCGGGATCGCTAGGGTGTTCCGACACCTCGTCCAGTTTCCATGGTCGCTCTTTCGGCTTACGCGGATCTACCTCAGGCGCCGCGCGTGCATGACCTAGGCAGCCCGTCCTTGCGCCCCATAGCATTGGCTGCCTTTCTTCCGCCAGCAGCGTCCGGTTCCCGGCTCGTGTCATTCACCGGCAACTCGCGGCGCGGCCGATGCCACGAATGTTCTACCT
>DASWUI010000250.1:0-2280 GCA_036401715.1 Ramlibacter sp.
CGCTGCCGCCGCCGGCCTGGCGGACCTGCAGGGCCGCCAGCGGCACCAGGCCTTCGGGGGCGTGCAGGCCCCAGGCACGGGCCAGGACGCGTTCGTGGGGCACGGACAGGCTCCGGGTGTCCCCCGCGTCCGTGGATTCGACGCCGAGCCGCCGCAGCAGGCGCTGCAGGTTGGGCAGCTGCAGGCCGCGGAGGGCCTCGGCGCAGCCGGCGGCCGAGCACGTGGCGAAGGGAACGAGCAAGTGGACACCGTCTGACACAGCCGTATTGTCGGGGATGCCACAATCCCGGCGGATGGTAAACGCATACTAAAGCCGGCCGATGGCACTTCCCTACGAGCTCGTGCTGGGCTGGCGCTACACGCGCGCCGGTCGCGCCACCCGGCGCAACGGCTTCATTTCCTTCATTTCCGGCGTCTCGATGCTCGGGATCTCGCTGGGCGTGGCGGCGCTGATCATCGTGCTGTCGGTGATGAACGGCTTCCAGAAGGAGGTGCGCGACCGGATGCTGAGCGTGGTCTCGCACGTGGAGGTCTATGGCCCCGGCGGCGGCGTGCTGCCGGACGTGAACAGGACCCTGGCCGAAGTGCGGGCGACCCGCGAGGTGGTGGGCGCGGCGCCCTTCGTGGCCGCGCAGTCCCTGCTGGCGCGCGGCGAGGACATGCGCGGCACCGTGGTGCGCGGCATCGATCCCAGGCTGGAGCCGCAGGTCACCGACCTGGCGGCCGCCTCGCACGACACCCTGAACAAGCTGGTGCCCGGGCAGTTCGGCGTGGTGCTGGGGGCGGAGCTGGCGCGCAGCCTGGGCGTGCGCGAGGGTGACCCCGTCACCATGATCGCGCCGGGCGGCCAGGTCACGCCCGCGGGCGTGGTGCCGCGCCTCAAGCAGATGACGGTGGTCGGCACCTTCGATTCCGGCCACTTCGAATACGACAGCGGCCTGGTGCTGCTGCACCTGGAAGACGCGCAGCGCCTGTTCCGGCTGGAAGGCCCGACCGGCGTGCGGCTGAAGCTGCGCGACCTGAATCTCGCGCGCGAAGTGGCAGCGCAGCTGACCACGCAGCTCACCGGCGAGTTCCTGATCCGTGACTGGACCCGCCAGAACCGCACCTGGTTCGCGGCCGTGCAGCTGGAAAAACGCATGATGTTCATCATCCTGACGCTGATCGTCGCGGTCGCCGCGTTCAACCTGGTGAGCACGCTCGTGATGACGGTGACCGACAAGCGCGCCGACATCGCGATCCTGCGCACGCTGGGCGCCAGCCCGGGCAGCATCATGGGGATCTTCGTGGTGCAGGGCGCCGCCGTGGGCGTGATCGGCACGCTCGCGGGCCTGCTGCTCGGGCTGGGCATCGCGATCAACATCGACGTGATCGTGCCGGCCATGGAGCGCGCGCTCAACGCGAGCTTCCTGCCCAAGGACATCTACCTGATCAGCCGCATGCCCAGCGACCCGCAGTCCTCCGACATCATGCCGATCGCGGTGATCTCGCTGGTCCTGTCCTTCGTGGCCACGCTCTATCCGAGCTGGCGCGCCAGCCGCGTCAACCCGGCGGAGGCCCTGCGCTATGAATGACACGACCGCCACCGCCGTGGCCGACACCGAAGCTTCCCGGGCGCAGGTGCAGGCCGGCCGCGCCGTCCTCGGCGACGTCGTTCCCCATACGGGCGTGGTGCTGGCCTGCCAGCGGCTGACCAAGCGCTTCACCGAAGGCGGGCTGGACGTGGACGTGCTGCGCGGCGTGGATCTCGAGGTGCACGCCGGCGAGACGCTCGCGATCGTCGGCGCCTCGGGCTCGGGCAAGAGCACGCTGCTGCACCTGCTGGGCGGGCTCGACCGGCCCACCGCGGGGCGCGTCACCCTGCTCGGCAAGGACCTGTCGCTGCTGCATCCGGCCGAGCAGGGCGAGCTGCGCAACCGCGCGCTCGGCTTCGTCTACCAGTTCCACCACCTGCTGCCGGAATTCTCGGCGCTGGAGAACGTCGCGATGCCGCTCACGATCCGGCGCGCGCCGGACAAGGAAGCGCACGCGCGCGCCGCGGCGATGCTGGAGGAGGTGGGGCTGGGCCATCGCCTCGCCCATCGCCCGGGCGAGCTCTCCGGGGGCGAGCGCCAGCGCGTGGCCGTGGCGCGCGCGTTGGTCACGAACCCGGCCTGCGTGCTCGCCGACGAGCCCACCGGCAACCTCGACCGCGAGAACGCCGCGAAGATCTTCGACCTCGTCCTCGAGCTCAACCGCCGCCACGGCGCCGCCTTCGTGATGGTCACGCACGATCCGGAT
>DASWUI010000251.1:0-2273 GCA_036401715.1 Ramlibacter sp.
CGCCTGGCCTGCTTCGAGTGGCCGTTTCCGGACGGGCGCCATCCCACCAGCCGCTACGCGCTGGTCGAGGCCGCGCCGCTCACCGGCCGGCGCCACCAGATCCGGCGCCACTTCAAGCACATCGCGCATCCGCTGGTGGGCGACGCGACGCACGGCACGGGCGCGCACAACCGGGCGGTGGCCCGTTGGCTGGGCGTGCAGCGGCTGTGGCTGCATGCGTCGCGGGTGGAATGGCCGCAGGAAGCCTCGCCCGTGTGCATCGATGCGCCACCGGGGCCGGAGTGGGACGCCCTGCTGCAGCACGCCCTCCTCGTGCGGCAACCCGATCGCCTCCGCATGCAGCCACAGCCGCGACACGCCCAGCCACTGCGCCACCGCCCGGTTGTGCGCGCCCTTGCCGTGCGTGGTGTCGCCCACCAGCGGATGCGCGATGTGCTTGAAGTGGCGCCGGATCTGGTGCCGCCGGCCGGTCACCGGTTCGGCGGCGACCAGGGCGTAGCGGCTGGTGGGGTGCCTGCCGTCCACGCTGAAGGGCCACTCGAAGCACGCCAGCCGTTCGAAGCGCGTGAGCGCCGCCAGCCGCTCCTGCCCGGCCGACGGCAGTTCCGGATCGCGCGCGAGGGCCTGGTCGATCACGCCGGCCCCGGCGGGCCAGCCGCGCACCAGCGCCAGGTAGCGCTTGCGCACGTGGCCCTGCTCGAAGGCGAGTCCCCACTCGCGCGCGGCGGCGGCATTCTTCGCGAACAGCAGGACGCCGCTCGTTCCCTTGTCCAGCCGGTGCAGCGGCCACACCCAGGCGCCGAGCTGGTCGCGCAGCAGCTTGAGCGCGGTGCGCTCCTCGTGCGCGTCCAGGCCGCTGGGATGCACCAGCAGGCCGGCCGGCTTGGCGACGGCGACCAGGTCCGCGTCCTGGTACAGGATGGAAAGCGCGTCGCTGCTCATGGGGACGATGATGCAAGCAAAGGTAGGATGATTCCCACAGGAACGGTGGAGAAGCCTGTGGAAAAGAAGGTGGCCAACTTGCCGGACCCGCGCCAATGCTGGCTCGCGACAGGGTGACCAATCCGCAGGCAGCACCGCGGCCCTGTGGGTTTCGCATCTTGACAGAGGACCGTGATACGGTTCCGGACATGAAAAATCGCACGATCCTGGCGGCCGCCTGCGCCGGAGTGTTGCTGGCCGGCTGTGGCCGCGGCGGCCCGGGCGACATCCGGCTCGATACCGCCGACGCCTCCGTGCTGGCCAGCGGCAAGGCCGTCTACGACCGGCATTGCGCATCCTGCCACGGCGCGAACCTCGAGGGCCAGCCGAACTGGCGCACGCGCGACGCCGCGGGCCGGCTCCCCGCGCCGCCCCATGACGCGACCGGCCATACCTGGCACCATCCGGACGAGGTGCTGTTCAACATCACCAAGTACGGGGTCGCCAAGGCGGCCAACCTGAAGGACTACCAGTCGGCGATGCCGCCGTACGAAGGCGTGCTGTCGGATGCGGAGATCGTCGCCGTGCTCTCGTGGATCAAGTCGAAGTGGCCGGCCGGCATCCGCGACAAGCAGGAGCAGGTGAACGCGGCGGCGCTCAGGAACAAGGAAAGCGGGCAGCGCTAGGAGGCCGCGCGGCGTTCCGCCTCGAACGGCGGCGGGCACCCGTAATGCGCGCAGATCGCTTCCACCAGGGAGCGCGCATACGTGGGCAGCACCTCGCTTTCGCGGATGAGGATGTAGCGCCTGCGGATGCGCCAGGCGTCCGTCAGCTCCACCTGCACCAGGTCCATGCGCGCGATGTTGCGGCGCGCGGCGCTTTCGGGGACGATGCCCACCCCCACGCCGGCGGCGATCATGCGGCACATCGCATCGAAGCCGTAGACCTGGATGCGAAGCTTCAGCGGCCGCCCCAGTTCCTCGGTGATGCTGGCCAGGAAGGCCTGCAGCGTGCTGCCGCCGTGCATCCCCACCGCGTCCTCGTCCAGCGTCTCGGCAAACGCGATCCGCTTGCGGCGCGCCAGCCGGTGCTTGCGCGGCACCACCAGCACCAGCTGGTCGGTGCTGAAATGGATGGCGCGCAGTCCGCGCGTGTCGACTTCGCCCGCGACGATGCCCACGTCCGCGCGGCCTTCGAGCACGCCGCTGGCGATCTCCGTGCTGGCCTGCTCGCGCAGGTCGATGTTGACGCCCGGATTGGCGTGGAAGAAGCCGGGCAGGAGCTCCGGCAGGAAATCGGTGACGGCGGTCGTGTTGGCGAAGACGCGCACGTGGCCGCGCAGCCCGGCGCCG
>DASWUI010000252.1:0-2907 GCA_036401715.1 Ramlibacter sp.
CCGCGCGCGCCGCGGCTGGTGAAGCGCCGCGGTTGCGGCTGCGGCGGCAGCGGCGGTTGCCAGGGCCATTGAGCAGGAGACCCCATGCCCATCCACATCGATGAAGTCGACACCCAGGTGGACATCCAGACCTCCGAGCACCCGGCGGAGCCGCCGCGCCCGCAGCCGCCGGCCGAAGCGCTGCCGCGCTGGCAGCAGCTCGCGCGGCGCGACACCGAGCTGGCGCTGCGCACCGCGGCCTGGGGTTTCGACGACTGAAGGACACGCACGATGCCGCCCAGCACTCCGCCGCTGCAGTCCTCCACCATCCCCGAATTCAAGGTGGACGGGCAGGTGCAGGCCAAGCTCGCGCGCGACCTGCAGCTGCTGCTGGTCGAGGAGGACGGCCAGGGGCTGCGCCGCCTGCAGGCGAGCTTCGTGGCCACCGGCCCGCGCGCCGGCGCGCGCGACGAGCAGCTGAACTGGCTGGACGGGCGCGTGCTGGATTTCGGCAAGGCGCTGCTCGTGTCCATGGGGCCGAGCGATGCGCGCCGGCAGGTGTTCGACGGCAAGGTGAGCGCGCTGGAGCTGGCGATGGAGCAGGGTCGCGCCGCCGAAGTGATGGTGTTCGCCGAGGACCGCCTGATGGACCTGCGCATGACGCGCCGCTTCCGGACCTACGAGAACGTGAGCGACGCCGACCTGGTGCAGCGCATCGCCTCCGAGCACGGCCTGTCGCCGCAGGCCGACGTGCAGGGCCCCACCTGGCCGGTGGTGCAGCAGTGGAACCAGAGCGACCTGGCCTTCCTGCGCGAGCGCGCGCGGCGGCTGGCCGCCGACGTGTGGGTGGACGGGGGCACGCTGCACATGGCCACCCGCGACCAGCGCAACGGCAACGCGGTCACCCTGATCCAGGGCAGCACGCTGCGGCAGGCGCGGCTGCGCGCCGACCTCGCGCACCAGCGCAGCAAGGTGGTGGTGGGCGGCTTCGACGACGACGGCCAGGACGCGATCGACGAGGACGCCGAGGGCGCCGTGCTGGCCGGCGAGGCCCAGGGCCACACGCACGGCGCGCAGGTGCTCACGCGCGCCTTCGGCGAGCGCGTGAGCTACCGCGTGCGCGAGGTGCCGGTGCAGGACGCGCAGGCCACCGCGCTGGCCAAGGCGGCGCTGCTGGCGCGCGCGCGCCGCTTCGTCGGCGTCAGCGGCACCGCCGACGGCAATGCCGCCATCGCCGTCGGCACGCAGCTGAAGCTGGAGCGGGTGAGCCCCATGTTCGAAGGCGAGGGCTTCTACGTCACGCGCGTGCGCCACCACTTCGACCTCGAGGCCGGCTACCGCACGCACTTCGAGGCCGAACGGCCCTGGCTGGGGAATGCCGCATGAGCGATCCCCGCTTTCCGCGTGACGGCGACGGGCCGCGCTGGTTCGGCCTCTACCCGGCGGTCGTCAGCGACCTGGTGGACCCCGACGGCAAGGGCCGCATCCAGGTGAAGTTCCCCATGTTCGGCGCCGCCGGCCAGGACGTGACCGCCTGGGCCACGCTGCTGTCGCCCTACGCCGACAAGGACCAGGGCTTCGAGGTGCTGCCGGAAGTGGACTCGCAGGTGGTGGTGGGCTTCGAGGCCGGCGATCCCTCGCGCCCCTACATCGTGGGCGCCTGCTGGAACGGCAAGCGCGCGCTGCCCGAGGCGGCCGAGGCGCCCAACAACAAGCGCACCTGGAAGACCCGCTCGGGCAGCATGCTGCAGTTCGACGACACCGACGGCGCGGCCAAGGTGACGCTGTCCATGCAGAGCGGGCACAAGCTGGTGATCGACGACGCCGCGCAGGAGGTCACCCTGCAGCACAGCAACGGCTGCAAGGTCCACATCAACATCGCCGGCCAGGTGACGATCACCGCCAATTCGACCGTGGAGATCAACGCCTCGGCGCTGAACGTGCACGCGCCCACCGTGATGTGCGACGGCATCGTCCAGTGCACCACCCTGATCGCGTCCTCCGGCGTCGTTTCGCCCAGCTACACGCCGGGCGCGGGGAACGTGTGGTGAGCGCCGTGCTGCACGCCGAAGGCGCCCGCTGGCGGCTGGTCGGGCCCTGGTACCGCTGGTCCGACCCCGCCGTGCCGGATGCCGGCCGGCTGGCGCCGCCGGCGCTGCAGAAGTTCGCGGGCAACGACTTCCTCGCCCGCTTCCTGGAGCGGCCGCAGCATTCGCTGCGGTACGACGAAGTGATCGACGTGGTGCAGGAGCGCGACCTGGTGCCGGCGAAGACGGCCGGCAAGCTGCTCACGACGCTGATGCCGCTGGATGCCAAGGGCGAGGCGCTGGCCAAGGGCTCGGGCTCGGAGGCGTACCGCGCGCGGCTCGCGCCCGGCACGCTGCGCAAGCTCTACCAGCCCACGCACGACCGCCACTACCTGGTGACCTGCGAGCTGCACTGCGACGAGCCCGGCTTCCCGCGGGTGGCGCGGCAGAAGGTCTGCCAGGCCGGCTTCGTGCTGCGGCGCCGGCGCAGCGTATGGCCCGCGCACGTGAAGCCGCAGGACATCGAGGCGCAGGCGGCGATCGTGCGGCGCGCCGAGGCCGACCTGTTCGAGCTGCTCACGCTCAAGGCCAGCGCCGACGACGGCACGCGCAAGGATTCGCCCAAGGCCAGGGCGCGCCTGCAGAAGCTGGCCAGCGATGCGCACCATGCCGACGGCAACGCGCTGCTGGCGGCCCGGCGCGCGGCGCTGGACAAGCTGCGCCAGGACTTCGCCGCGTGGCAGTCGGCCCACGGCGTGCGCGTCGAGATCGAGGGCTGGTTCCCCGATCCGGAGGCGAGGACGGCGGGGCCGCGCGGCGAATGGCGCAAGCTGCCGGCGCAGGCGCAGGTGGCCGATGTCGACTCCGGCGAGCAGACCTTCCCGCTGTTCGCGCTGGTGCC
>DASWUI010000253.1:0-2904 GCA_036401715.1 Ramlibacter sp.
CAAACCTGTACTGCTACAGGCATCGACGGTCGCAACCAGCGGACGGACGGTCCAGAGCGCACCGTCCGGGTGCGGGCAGCCGGATTGCCGGACCGCTGGCGAGGCGGCGAACGGCAGCCTGCCGCCGCCGGACGGCGGGGCGTCTCGCAACAGCGCGCGTGCGCATGGCTCCTACGGCTGTGCGCGCATTGCGACATGCATTGCCGCGGCCCGCCGACGAGCAGGCAGCGCGGCGGGCCTGAAGATCAAGCCCTGCCGAAACGATTCTCCAGGACGGAAAAGAAAATGCTGCTCGCCGCTTCCCTGCTCTCCTCGATCGCCCAGTCCCGCCTCGGCCAGTGGTTCCGGGCCGCGGGAGACCTGCCCCGCCGGTTCGCGCGCGACTATTGAGGCTGCCCCGGGGTCCAGCCGCCACCCAGCGACCGATACAGCTGCACCTGGTTCTGCAGCCGCGCCAGCCGCGCCTGCACCAGCCCCTGCTGCGCCGTGAACAGCGAACGCTGCGCGTCCAGCAGGTCGAGGTAGCTCGCCACCCCGTTCTCGTAGCGCAGGCGGGCCAGGCGGAAGCGGACCGACTCGGCCTCGACCACGTTGCCCTGCGCCTGCACCTGTTCGCCGAAGGTCGCGCGGCCGGCCAGCGCATCCGCGACGTCGCGGAAGGCCTGCTGGATCGCACGCTCGTACTGCGCCAGGGCGATGTCGCGCGAGGCTTCGGCCGAAGCGAGCCCGGCGCGGTTGCGTCCCGCGTCGAAGATCGGCTGCAGCAGCGAAGGGGCCACGGTGTAGCCCCAGGAGCCGCCGCTGAACAGGCCCGACAGGTCCCGGCTCGCGGTGCCGACGCCCGCCGTGAGGCTGATGCGCGGGAAGAAGGCCGCGCGCGCGGCCCCGATGTTGGCGTTGGCCGCGATCAGCTGCTGCTCGGCCTGGCGCACGTCGGGCCGCCGCACCAGCACCTCGGAGGGCAGCCCGGCCGGCACGTCGGGCAGCTGCAGCCCCTCGGTGGTGATGCCCACCTGGAAGTCAGGCGCCACCGGTTCGCCCAGCAGCAGCGCCAGCGCGTTGAGGTCGTTGGCCCGCTGCCGCTGCAGCTGTGCCAGGGTCACGCGCGCCGTCTCGTACAGCGACTGCGCGAGCCGGAAATCGATCTCCGAGGACGCGCCGTTTTCGAAGCGCAGGCGCGTCAGCCGCAGCGACTCCTCGCGCGTGGCCAGCGTCTGCCGCGTGAGCGCCAGCAGTTCCTCGTCGGCCGCGAGATTGAGCCAGGTATTGGCCACGCTCGCCACCAGCGTGACCTGCGCCGCCTTGCGGCCCTCTTCCGTGGCGAGGTACTGCGCCAGCGCCGCTTCGCTCAGGCTGGCGAGGCGGCCGAAGAAATCCAGCTCCCAGCTGCTGAACGCGATGTTCGCCTGCAGCGTCGTCGCCTGGTTGCCCTGCGTGTCCGGCGCGCGCGTACCGCTCACGGTCGCGCCCACGCCGGGCAGGCGGTCGGCATTGCGGATGTCGTACTGTGCCCGCGCCTGCCGGATGTTCAGCACCGCCACGCGCAGGTCGCGGTTGTTGCGCAGGGCCGTCGCGATCAGCGCGCGCAGGCGCGCGTCGGCGAAGAACTGCTCCCACGCCAGCTCCGGCGCGGGCGTGCCCTGCTGCGCCGAGGGATAGGGGAAGGCCGGGGCCACGGGCGCGGCCGGGCGCTCGTACTTCGGCATCATCGAGCAGCCGGCCAGCAGCAGCGCGGCCGCGAGGGTGGACAGGGTCCGCATGCGGGAAGTCATACCTGGTCTCCGGCGGTGGCGCCGGCGGGCAGCTCGCGCTGCAGTTCGTGCGCATGCAGCTTGCGCTGGCGCTCGCTGCCCTTGAAGTAGCCGCGCACCACGACGAAGAAGATGGGAACGAAGAACACCGCCAGGCCGGTGCCGGTGAGCATGCCGCCGAGCACGCCCGTGCCGATGGCGCGCTGGCTGGCCGAGCCGGCGCCGGTGGCGATCGCCAGCGGCAGCACGCCCAGGCCGAAGGCCATGGAGGTCATGATGATCGGCCGGAAGCGCAGGTGCGCCGCCGCCAGCGCCGACTCGATGACGCCCTTGCCCTGCGCCTGCAGGTCCTTGGCGAACTCGATGATCAGGATGGCGTTCTTCGCCGACAGGCCGATGATGGTGATCAGGCCGACCTGGAAGTACACGTCGTTGGCGTAACCGCGCAGCAGCGTGGCCAGCAGCACGCCCAGCACGCCCAGCGGCACCACCAGGATCACCGCCAGCGGGATCGACCAGCTCTCGTACAGCGCCGCCAGGCAGAGGAACACCGCCAGGATCGCGAAGCCGTAGAGGATCAGCGCCTGGGCGCCCGCGAGCTTCTCCTCGCGCGACTGGCCGGTCCACTCGTAACCGAAGCCCTGCGGCAGCTGGGCCGCCAGCCGCTCCATTTCCGCCATGGCGGCACCGGTGCTGTAGCCCGGCGCCGGCGCGCCGGAAATCCGCATGGCCGGATAGCCGTTGTAGCGGATGGTCTGCATCGCGCCGGTCACCCAGCGCGTGGACGCGAAGGCCGACAGCGGCACCGGGCGGCCCTGGTTGCTGATCGTGTTCAGGCGCAGCAGGTCTTCCGGCTGCATGCGCGCCGGCGCATCGGCCTGCACCACCACGCGCTGCAGCCGACCGCGGTTGGGAAAGTCGTTCACGTAGGAAGAACCGAGCGCGGTGGACAGCGTGCTGTTGATCGCGTCGAAGGACACGCCCAGCGCGCTGGCCCTGTCGCGGTCGATGTCCAGCTGCAGCTGCGGCGCATCCTCCAGGCCGTCGGGGCGCACCTGCGCGAGCACCTTGCTCTGCGCGGCCAGCCCGAGCAGCTGGTTACGCGCGGCGATCAGCGCCTCGCGGCCGTTGCCGCCGCGGTCCTGCAAGCGGA
>DASWUI010000254.1:0-5297 GCA_036401715.1 Ramlibacter sp.
ATTCATCGCCTACCTGCGCGCCAACGGGCCCAAGGTGAGCCTGGCGCATGCCGGCGTGGGCTCCGCCTCGCACCTGTGCGGGCTGATGATGATGAGCGCGCTGAACGTGAAGCTCAACGAGATCCCGTACAAGGGCACCGGCCCGGCGCTCAACGACCTCATGGGCGGGCAGGTGGACGTGCTGTGCGACCAGACCTCCGGCACCGTGCCGCCGGTGAAGGCCGGCCGCATCAAGGCGTATGCCGCGGCCGGCAAGGCGCGCCTGCCCTCGCTGCCGAACGTGCCCGCCATCACGGAAGCCGGCGTGCAGGGGCTGGACATCAACATCTCCTTCGGCCTGTACGCGCCCAGGGGGACGCCGAAGCCGGTGCTGGAGCAGCTCACCGCCGCCCTGCAGAAGGCGGTGGCGGACCCCGAGGTGCGGGCGAAGCTGGAAGGCATGGGCATCTCCGCGGTGAACGCGGAGCAGGCCACCCCGGCGCACCTGCGCGCCCACCTGAAGAACGAGATCGATACGCTGGGCGGCTTGCTGGTCAAGGCGGGGGTGAAGGCGAACTGAGGATCCCCTGCGGCGGGTCAAAGGGAACGTCCGCGCCGGCCTTCTAAAATGGCCGGCTTCAGGAGTGCCCCCGATGACGATCAAGAGCGACAAGTGGATCCGCCGCATGGCGCAGCAGCATGGGCTGATCGAGCCTTTCGAGCCGAAGCAGGTCCGCGAGGTGGACGGCCGGCGCGTCATCAGCTACGGCACCTCCAGCTACGGCTACGACATCCGCTGCGCCCCGGAATTCAAGGTGTTCACCAACATCCACAGCACGGTGGTGGATCCGAAGAACTTCGACGAGAAGAGCTTCGTCGACTTCCACGGTGATTCCTGCATCATCCCCCCCAACAGTTTCGCGCTGGCGCGCACGGTCGAATACTTCCGCATCCCGCGCAACGTGCTGACCATCTGCCTGGGCAAGAGCACCTACGCGCGCTGCGGGATCATCGTCAACGTCACGCCGTTCGAGCCGGAGTGGGAAGGCTACGTGACGCTGGAGTTCTCCAACACCACGCCGCTGCCCGCGAAGATCTACGCGGGCGAAGGCTGCGCGCAGGTGCTGTTCTTCGAAAGCGACGAGGAATGCGACGTGAGCTACAAGGACCGCGGCGGCAAGTACCAGGGGCAGCACGGGGTGACGCTGCCGAAGGCGTGATGCGGGCCGCCCGCCCGCAGTACCTCCGCCCATTTCTTCTTTCTGCCTTCCTGCCCGCCTTCCTGGCGGGCTGCGCCTCCGTCGCCACCGGGCTGGAGCAGGCCGTGCGCGTCACGCCCGTGTGCGAGGGCGTGATCCGGCGCGCCGCCTGCGAGCTCGCGAACGACAAGGGCACCTGGAAGCTCGAGGCACCCGGCACGGTCTCGGTCCGCAAGTCCTTCGGCGACCTGGCCGTCACCTGCCGAGGCCCCGGCTCCGAAGGGAAAGCCAGCTTCGTCTCCAAGCCGAACACCGGCGTGTACGGGAACGTGCTGGCCGGCGGCCTGATCGGGTTCGCGGTCGATTCGGCCAGCGGCTCCGGCTACAACTACCCGGAGGAATTGCCGGTGGTGCTGTGGGCGCCATGCCCGGAGCCCGCGGCCCCGTGAATTCACGACGAAGGAGAGAGGGAATGAGGAAGAACATGATCCGCCTCGCGGCGGCCGCGGCGGCGGTTGCCGCCTTGCTGAACCTCGCGGGGTGCGCCACGCCGGCGACCCCGCAGGGGATGACGGTCAAGCCCGGGGCGCTCGCGCCGGCCAACCCGAAGCTGCGGGGCCAGGTCGCGGTGGCGGACGTCAAGGGCGGCAAGGAAACGAATCCGCTGTGGACTTCGCAGGTGGATGCCGCCGGCTTCCGCAAGGCGCTGACCGACAGCCTCGCGATCTCCGGCTACCTCGCGCCCGATGGGGCGAACGCGAAGTACCAGGTCTCGGCCGACCTGCTCGCCCTCGAACAGCCGCTCTTCGGCCTGACCTTCGACGTGAAGTCCGACGTGAAGTACCGGGTCACGGGCGCGGGCGCGCCGCGCACCTTCGACATCAAGGCCACCGGCACGGCCGGTACCTCGGACGCCTTCGTCGCCCTCGAGCGCCTGCGCATCGCCAACGAGCGCTCCGTGCTGGAGAACATCAAGGAGTTCATCAACCGCCTGGCGACGCTGGCGGAGTGAAGCCGCCCGCCCGCCGCCATGGCGGGCGCATCACGCCTGCAGCGCGCAGCGCGCCGCCGCCAGGTCCCAGCCGCCCCAGCCGCAACTCTTGAACAGCACCGGGCCGGCGGCACGCGGCCCGTTCGGATCGACGTCGCGCAGGCTCGGAACGCGCGCGACGTCCAGCCCCGCCTGCAGCAGGTCGCCGGCTTCGTGGTCGGCGTCGCGCGTGTCCACCACGATGCGGCCCGCCCGCGCGCAATGCCGGGTGAGCTCGGGGGCGAGCTCGATCATCTTCGGCGTGAAGGCGCCGACCGCTGCGAGGAAGGCATCTTCGCGCGGCAGCGCGCGCAGCACCACCTGCGATGCCGGCGTGCACGTGACCACCAGCGGGCAGGTCGCCAGCGCGGGATCCGGTGCGGAAATCACTTTGGCTTGTAGTCCGATTTCACGTGCGCGCACGGCCAACACGTGTGCGCTCGCTTCGGAGCGCGAATGGATGAGCACCTCGCGGATGCTCAATCCTTGTGCAAATGCCTCCAGGTGGGCGTGCCCCTGGGCCCCCGCGCCCACGATCAGCAGGGGGCCCGCGGTGTTGGGCGCAAGCCACTGCGCGGCCAGCAGCGAGACCGCCGCGGTCCGCCGCGCGGTGACCGTGGGTCCATCCAGCACGAGGCGCCGCGTTCCCGATCTCGCGTCGAACACCACCACATCGCCCTGGATCGTCGGCGTTTTCGTGCCGCTGTTGGCCGGCGTGAACGTGATCAGCTTGGTGATGGCGACGTCGGCATCGAAGGCCGGCATGACGAACAGGCTGCCACCGCCGGGCAGTGCCTGCACCAGTCGCGGTGGCACGCGCGCAACAGGATCGTGCAGCACGCGCACGAGCTCCTGCAGCAGCCGGGGCCAGGGCAAGCGCGCGGCCGTTGCGCGCGCATCGAGAAGTTCGGTCATGGTCGAAAGGGCTCCAACTGTCCCGTCAAGATTTTGTCCTACAGCATGTCGCGACAGCCACTCTGGCGCGCCCATCGGCGCAGGCCTAGGATGAAGCCACTCAAGGAAGTCCCGCCATGTCCCACCTCGCCAACGCGATCGACCCCGCTGTGGAGCAGCAGCGCAGCACGATGTTCTGGGTGATTCTGGGCGCGCTCGCGGCGGTGCAGCTGTTCGCCTTCTGGCTCCTGTGCAGCCACCAGGTGCGCAAGGCCGAGGCCCGCCAGAACGAAGTGGCCGTGCAGCAGATGGCGCTGGCCGACTGCCTGCAGTACATCCCGGGTTCGACGATCGCCAGTTGCACGACGCGCTCGGACGTGAGCACCCAGGCCCCCGCGGCGAACGCCGCCATGAGCGGCGCCGTGCCGGTCAGTTTCAGCTATCGCTGAGGTTTCCATGAACACCCTCCATGCGCCCGTCCCCGCGGCGGCCTCGGCCGCGGCGGCGGCCTCGTCGCTGGAAGCCTGCGACGACCTCCAGGATCCCTCTGCTTCCCCGCGCTACTGCCCCACCGGCCTGCTCGCTGGCTTCGCGCTGCTGATGGCCGGACGCGGCCGCTGCGTCAACACGGACATGATGCTCGGCGACCGCGAGTACGCGATGTGGCAGCTGGCCTGCGCGCGCGCCACGGACGATCCGGAACTCGCGGCGCTGGCCGCGCGCCTGTTCGCGTACTTCGACGATCCGCAGCACAGCGGGATCGCGGTGATGGGAACGGCCTGAACGTCGTCCCGCGCAGGCGGGGATGCGAGGTTTCGACGAAGCGGCCGGCGGCCGCTTTTTCACTGGACGCTTTGGGTCCCCGCCTGCGCGGGGATGACGAACTCCCGCGTTTCCCCGGAGCCTCGGGTGCCTGCCTGCGCGGGGATGACGGGCGGGGTCACAGCTCCGCGCCTTCCACGAGGAAGCGCACGCGGCGCGCACCCTGCCACTCGTCCGCTTCCAGCCGGAAGGCGATCTTCACCCGGGCCGGCAGCGGTTCGGTGCGGCCGAACCAGATGCCGTCCACCGGCTGCCCCTGGTGGCGCAGCTTGATCGCCAGGTGCTTTTCGCCCACCAGCTTCTGCGACAGGATCTCCACTTCCTCGCTGAACACCGGTGGCGCGAAGCCCTGGCCCCACACCTCCAGGTGCAGCGTGTCGACCAGGTCGGGACGGCGGTACTCGGGCGCGAGCGGGCCGTCGGTGTGCAGGCTGCGCAGCAGCGTCGCCGCGTCGAGCCACTCCTGCGCCACCTGCGCGAGCGCCTGCTCGAACACGTCGAGGTGTTCCTCGGCGACCGTGCAGCCCGCGGCCATGGCATGGCCGCCGAAGCGCAGCAGCACGCCCGGGTGGCGCTTGGCCACGAGGTCGAGCGCATCGCGCAGGTGGAAGCCGGGGATGGATCGCCCCGAACCCTTGAGCTCGTGCTCCTTGCCGGGCGCCTGGCTGGCGGCGAACACGAAGGTCGGCCGGTGCAGCTTGTCCTTGATGCGCGAGGCGACGATGCCGACCACGCCTTCGTGGAAGTCGGGATCGAACACGCAGACCGCCGGCGGCGGCTCCTCGCCCTCGTCGAACAGCGATTCGGCCATGGCCAGCGCCTGCTCGCGCATGTCGCCTTCGATCTCGCGGCGGTCGCGGTTGATGCCGTCGAGCGTGCGCGCCAGTTCATCGGCGCGCGCCGGGTCGTCCGTCAGCAGCAGTTCGATGCCGAGCGTCATGTCGGCCAGCCGGCCCGCCGCATTGATGCGCGGGCCGAGCGCGAAGCCGAAGTCGAAGGTGGTGGCCGTCTCGGGCTTGCGCGCCGCGACCCGGAACAGCGCGGCGACGCCGCAAGGCATCGCACCGGCACGGATGCGCTTCAAGCCCTGCGCGACCAGCCGGCGGTTGTTCGCGTCCAGCTTCACGACGTCGGCGACCGTGCCCAGCGCCACCAGCGGCAGCAGCGCGTCCAGCTTGGGCTGGCTGCGCTCGTCGAACACGCCGCGCGCGCGCAGCTCGGCGCGCAGCGCCAGCAGCACGTAGAACATCACGCCGACCCCGGCCATAGCCTTGCTCTCGAAGCCGCAGCCCGGCTGGTTCGGGTTCACGATCAGCGCGCCTTGCGGCAGCTCGGCGCCGGGCAGGTGGTGGTCCGTCACCAGCACCTCGAGT
>DASWUI010000255.1:0-4729 GCA_036401715.1 Ramlibacter sp.
CAGGCCGGTCGTGCCGCCGTTCTCCAGCGCCGCGCCGCTCGCGACCGGCCCCAGCGTGCCGCCCCAGGTGTAGCCGGTGATCATCGCGGCGGCGCCGCCCGCGGTGGCGCGCCCCGCGAACGCGTGCGCCACCTGCACCATCGTGAGCGTGTACAGCGCACCGCCCACGCCGCCCCACACCAGCCCGCAGGCCCACAGCAGCCACGCCGCCTGGTCCACGAAGGCGATCGCGAGGCTCGCGGCCAGCAGCGCGCAGGCGGCGGCCGTGAACACGTGCTGCAGCGAAAAGCGGTCCGCGGACCAGCCCGCCGGATACTGGAACAGGAAGCTGCCGATGCCGACCGCGCCGGCGATGCTGGCGGCGGTGCGCAGGCTCATGCCGCTGGCCGATCCGTAGGCGGCGGCCACCGCACCCAGCCCGGCCTCGAACACCCCGCCGCAGAAGGCGAGCACGGCCAGCCAGGGCACCACGCGCAGCGCATGCGCGGTGCCGGTCGCGGGGCGATCGCCGTGGCGCGGCTCGTGCGCGGGCGCGGTCAGCGCCAGCAGCAGGCAGCCCGCGACCATGCCCACCGCGAGCCACAGGACGGTTGGCGCCTCGAGCCGCAGCAGCCCGGGCAGGAATGGCCCGATCGCCAGCGCGGCGCCCAGTGCCGTCTGGTACAGGCCCATGACCCGCCCGCGCATCGCGGCCGGGGCTTCCTCGGCGAGCAGCGCTTCGGTCGTGTTCCAGAGAGCGGCGGCGCCGGTGCCGGCGACGACCGAACCCACGGCCCAGACCAGCGCCGAGTCGGACAGCGCGTAGCCCAGCACCCCCGCGAGCTGCAGCACCGCGCCGCTGCGATAGCTGCGCAGCGTGCCCCAGCGCGCCAGCAGCCGCGGCATCACCGGGATCAGCAGGCCCACCATCAGGAAGGGCAGCATGGAGAACGCGCCGATGAAGGCGGTGCCGTGGCCCGAGCGCTGCAGCAGCACCGCCAGCACCGGGCCGATCATCGCGAAGGCGGTGACGATCAGCGTGGTGGCCGCGCCCAGGCGCCACACCAGGGCGATGCCGGAGCCCGCGCCGGTCACGAGGCCTGCGCCATCAGGTCCCGCACGTCGCGCTGGTAGGCGCGCAGCCGCCGCACGGCCTGTTCGCGCTGCGCCGCGGTCGTGCTCTGGTGCACCAGCACGAAGGTGGCGCAGCCTTCCTGCAGCAGCGCTTCCTGGTAGGCGCGGTAGGCGGGATCCGGGGCCTTTTCGATGCGGGCCAGCCAGCCGCGCAGCAGGGCACGCGCCTCCGCCTCCTGCAGCTGGCCGGGATGCGACAGCCGGCGCAGGATCTGCAACAGGTCCTGCTGGCGGCGCTGCCATTCGAGCGCGGAGCGCGCCGGGTCGTACACGGACTGCTCCAGGCGCTGCCGCAGCAGCGCGCGCTGCGGCTCCTGCAGCGGCCCGTAGATCGTCTCCACGCGCTCGAGCATCTTCTCGTAGCGCTTGGCCGCCCGGTCCGCCGGCGCCAGCGCCACCCATTCCTCGTGGAAGCGTTCGTTGTTGCGGCGGAACTTGCGGTTCATGTGCCGCAGTTCCCGGCCGGTGAGGGTGGCCGCGATGCCGATCACGCCCGGTTCGGCGCGCTCGCCCAGCGCCCGCATGCGCGCCTGCAGCTCGCCGACGATGCTGCAGGCCTGCTGCGCGCTGATCTCGCCCGGCGCGAGCTGCTCCATGCGCGCCAGCAGCTCGAGGACCTTGGGCAGCTCCTGCTGCCGGTGCCAGGCGTGGAGCGCGGCGATCTCGTCGCGCACCCGCGGCGCCTGCTCGTCGCTGAAGTCCACGTAGCCGTCGAGCCACCAGTACGTCAGGTGGGGCAGGTTGTTGTAGCCGAGCTTGACCGCGCTGCACGCCGACAGCGCCAGCACGAGCGCCAGCCCAAGGATAATGCCGGCGATACGGGTGGAGTCCAACGGCTTCATGGGTACGAAGGGTACGTGAATGACAGCAGTCGATGTGGTGGTGATGGCGGCCGGCAAGGGCACGCGCATGAAGAGCCGGACCGCGAAGGTCCTGCACCGGCTGGGCGGCCGCCCGCTGATCCAGCACGTGATGGACACGGCGCAGGCCCTGCACGCCCGCCGCACCATCGTGATCACCGGCCATGGCGCCGAGGAGGTGGAAGGCTGGCTGCGCCAGTCCGCCCAGGCCGCCGGCCGCCCCGCGCCCGATTTCGTGCGCCAGGAGCCGCAACTGGGCACCGGCCACGCCGTGCAGCAGGTGGTGCCGGTGCTGCCCGACGACGGCATCGCGCTGGTCCTCAACGGCGACGTGCCGCTGATCCGGCCCGGGACCCTGCAGGCCCTGGTGGACAAGTGCGGCGGCGAGCGCCTGGCCCTGCTGACCGTCGAGATGCCCGATCCCGCCGGCTACGGCCGCATCGTGCGCAAGGGCGAGGCGGTGCAGGCGATCGTGGAACACAAGGACGCCAGCGAGGCGCAGCGCGCCATCCGCGAGGTCTACACCGGCTTCATGGCGGTGCCCTCGGCGAAGCTCAAGGCCTGGCTGGCGCGCCTGACCAACGACAACGCCCAGCGCGAGTACTACCTGACCGACATCGTCGGCTTCGCCGTCGCGGACGGCTGCGAAGTGGTCGCCTCGCCGGCTTCCGAGCAGGTGGAGGTGGACGGGGTCAACAGCCCGCTGCAGCTCGCCGAACTCGAGCGGGCCTACCAGCTGCGCCAGGCGCGCGCGCTGATGGAGCAGGGCGTGCGGCTGGCGGATCCGGCGCGCTTCGACCTGCGCGGCACGCTCGCCTGCGGCCAGGACGTGGAGATCGACGTCAACTGCATCTTCGAAGGGCAGGTCACGCTGGGCAACGACGTGCGCATCGGGCCGAATTGCGTGATCGCCAATGCGCGCATCGCGGACGGCGCGATCATCCAGGCCTTCACCCACATCGAGGGAGAGGACGCCGGCGTGGAGGTCGGCGAGGGCGCGCTGGTGGGGCCGTTCGCGCGGCTGCGCCCGGGCGCGCAGCTCGGGCCGGAAGTGCACATCGGCAACTTCGTCGAGGTGAAGAATTCGTCGATGGCGCGCGGCGCCAAGGCCAACCACCTCGCCTACCTGGGCGACACCACGGTCGGCGAGCGCGTGAACTACGGCGCCGGCAGCATCACCGCCAACTACGACGGCGCCAGCAAGAACCGCACCGTGATCGAGGCCGACGTGCACGTGGGCAGCAACTGCGTGCTGGTGGCCCCGGTGACGGTGGCCAGGGGCGGCACGATAGGCGCCGGCTCGGTCGTCAACAAGAACACCGAGCCGGGCGTGCTGACGGTCGCGCGGGCCAGGCAGGTCAGCATCACGAGCTGGCAGCGGCCGAAGAAGAAGCCGAAGTAGGCGCATCGACAGTCCGCCCGGCAAGGACCACAATGGCGCCGCCAACCAGGAGGCGCCATGAACGACGTCGTGCACATCCGTGACCGATTGCAGCAGGTGACCGAATCCCTCGGCCGCCGGGCGCCCGAGGCGAAGCCGGACCAGCCGGCCCGCGCCGTGTGGAAGGGCGGCCTGCTGGCCGAACTGGTGACCGACAAGCCGCAGGCCCTGCTCACCGACATGCCGCTGGCCGTCGGCGGGCAGGACCGGGCGCCCTCGCCGGGCTGGTACTTCCGCGCGGGCGCGGCAGCGTGCCTGGTCTCCACGATCGCCATGCATGCCGCCGTGCGCGGCCTCGCACTGCGCCGCCTGGAGGTGGAAGCGCACAGCGAATCCGACGCCCGCGGCATGCTGGGATGCGGAGAGGGCGTGCCGCCGGGGCCGCAGCGCATGTGGCTGGACGTGCTGATCGAGGCCGACGGCGCCGACCGGCAGGCGCTCGAAGACCTGGTGGCGTATGCCGATGCGCACGCTCCCATGTCGGGCGCGCTGCGCCGCCCGCTGGACGTGCGGGCCAGGATCCGCCCGTCCTGAGGCGGGTGCTCGCTAGCTCCTGCGCGGCAGCGCGATGCGCGGGCGGAACTTGGAGCGCCGCACCGAGAAGAAGGCCTTGACGTTGCGCACGTTGGCGTCGCTGGTGAAGAGCCGCTGCGCCAGCGCCAGGTAGTCCTGCATGTCGCGCGCGTGCACGACCAGGATGAAGTCCGGGCCCGGCGAGACGCGATAGCACTGCTGCACGGCATCGTCCGCGCCCACCCGCTGCTCGAAGGCCTCCTGCTCCTCGTTGCCTTGCCGGTCCAGGGACACTTCGACCACCGCTTCGAGTCCGTGGCCGAGGGCCGCGGCCATGCGCTCGGGGCTCAGGATCGCCACCTCCCGCTCGATCAGCCCCGCCTCCCGCAGCCGCTTCACGCGCCGCAGGCAGGTCGCCGGGGAGATGTGCACCCGGGCGGCCAGGTCCTGGTTGCTCAGGGAGCTGTCGTCCTGGAGCTGGGCGAGGAGGGCCAGGTCCGTGGAATCCAGTTCTGTTTCGGATGGCATGTTGCAAGTTTATTGCAGGCAAAGACCAACAAGAAAGAAAAATCCGAAAACTTCCGAATTCAGCAAGCATATTGCATCACTGGACCCCTACAGTCGATCCATCCCCAGCCCAAGAGGTGCATTCATGTGCGGTATCGTCGGCGCGGTTTCCACGCGCAACATCGTTCCCATCCTGGTCCAGGGCCTGCAGCGCCTGGAATACCGCGGCTACGACTCCTGCGGCGTCGCCGTCTATGCCGACGGCCTGAAGCGCGCGCGCAGCACGGCGCGCGTG
>DASWUI010000256.1:0-3079 GCA_036401715.1 Ramlibacter sp.
GAGGTGCTGGGGCGCGGGCGGGGGCAGGGGCAGGTGGTGGAGAGCGGGGGCTGAGGCGGCGGGGTGTCGCGGTTCGCCGGCGGGCTCACCACGACCTACGGGTCGCGCCGCGGATGGAGATGGAGGTCGTGGTGAGCGGCGAAGCCCGCACCGCGACACCCGCGACCACCCGCTCCGAACCCCAGCGCCCTAGCGCCTCCCCAACACCATCGTCCAGTAAGTCCCCCACTGGCTCCCTTTCCTTCCCACGCACGCCACCGCCACCTCCGCGAACTTGGGATTCATCAGGTTCTCGCAGTGCGAAGGACTCTCCAGCCACCCGCGCACCGCCCCCGTCACGTCGCGGTCCCCGCCGGCGAGGTTCTCCCCCACCAGCCGGAACTTGTAGTGGCCCGCGGTCGCCCGGTGCGCGACCTCCCGGCCTTCGGGGCTGCGATGGTCGAAGTAGTTGCGGCGAGCCATGTCGCGGGAATGCGCGGCGGCGATCGCCTGCAGCCGGCCTTCCCAGCGCAGCGGCGGTGCCGGCGGCATGCGGCGCCAGCCGCAGCGCTGGCCCGCGGCCCGCGCGGCATTGATCCGGCGCAGCGCCTCCTCGGCCCGCACGCTGCACTGCGTGACGTAGCCGGCGGCCTCGGCGCCCGCCGCGACCAGCGCGAGCACCAGCAGGGCGGCCGCCCTCACTTGCGGCCCAGCACCATGGTCCAGTAGGTTCCCCACTGCGTGCCGGGCTGCGCCACGCAGGCGACGGCCACGTCGCCGAACTTGGGGTCCATCAGGTTCTCGCAGTGGTCGGGGCTTTCCAGCCAGTTCTGCACGGTGTCGCCGATGCCGCGCGTGCCGCCGGAGAGGTTCTCGCCCAGGCTGCGCCACTTGTAGCGGGCGGCCGACGCGCGCTGCCTGACGGTCACCCCGCTGGGGCTGACGTGCTCGAAATAGTTGGCCCGGGCCATGTCGCTGGAGTGGCCGAAAGCCGCCGAGTAGAGCTGCTGGTCCCACTGCAGCGGCGGCGCCGCCGGCATGTAGCGGCCGCCGCAGCTGCGGCCGGCCGCACGCGCGGCGTTGATGCGCTGCAAGGCTTCTTCGGCGCGCACGCCGCAGTTGGAGCCGCCGGGACCCGCGCCCATGGCGCTCGTGTCCGGCGCCTCCGGCGGCGCCGTCGCCACGGGGGCGTCCTCTTTCTTCCCGCAGCCCCCCAGCAGCGCCACGAGGCACGCCAGGCCCAAAGTACGAAACATCATGTTTTTCATCACTCCGCCAGCCTGCCACCAACCACTGCCGAGTTGTGTCCGTCCGCAACCCGTCTCCCTGCCGGCTCCATCGGGCAGGACGCAACCTCAGCCGCATGCTGTCACAAAGCTGTGCAGTGGATACACGGGGCCGCCGCCCGGCGCGGCACCGGCGCCACACAATGCGCGCGATGGAACTCCTCGAAAGCACGCCCGAGCTCGCGTTGGCCCTCGGCGGCCGGTGGGACCTGCAGCCCCTGGGCAACAGCGCCTTCTGCGACACCTGGCAGGCGACCCAGGGACGGCTGAAGCTCTTCGTCAAGAGCGCATCGGACCGGTGCGGCGCCGGCATGCTGCGCGCCGAGGCGGACGGCCTGCGCGCGCTCGGCGCCACCGGCTGCGTGCGGGTGCCCGAGGTGCATGCGCTGAGCGACCTGCCCGGGGGCGGCGCGGCCCTGGCGCTGGAATGGCTGGACTTCGCCCGGCCGGATGCCGGCTTCGGCCGGCGCTTCGGCCACGCGCTGGCGGAACTCCACGCGCAGCCCTGTCCGCTGGAGCCGGCCGGCTTCGGCTGGCGCGGCGACAACTACATCGGCGCCACCTGCCAGCGCAACACGCCCCTGCAGCCGGCGGGACGCCCCGGCTGGCTCGCGTTCTTCTCGCGGGCGCGGCTCGCGGCCATGCGCGACCGCCTGCCGGGCGAGGCGAACCAGTTGCGCTACGCCGTCGACGCGGTGATCGAGGCGCTGCCCGGTTTCTTCACGGACGGCTACGTCCCGCGCCCGGCCCTGATCCACGGCGACCTGTGGCAGGGCAACTGGGACATGCTGGGCGACGGCACGCCGGTGATCTTCGACCCGGCCGTGTCCTGCTCCGACCCGCAGGCGGAGATCGCCATGATGGAACTGTTCGGCAGCCCGCCGCGCGGCTTCCGGCAGGCGTACGAGGACGCCGGCGGCACCTGGCCGACGCCCGAGCGCATGCGCCTGTACCAGCTGTACCACCTCCTGAACCACGTGGTGCTGTTCGGCGGCAGCTACCTGCAGCAGGCCCTGCGCGTGGCGCGCGCGCTCGCCTGAAGCCGCGCGCGGTGGGTGCCCGCGCTTTCGGGCATCATGCGCGCATGCAAGGAGTGAGCATGGAGCATCCCGATCCCGAAACCCCGGCCGCAACGGCCGAACCCCGCAACGCCTTCCTGGAAGAGAAGGCCTTCAAGTCGCGCACGGTGCTGCTGTTCGGCGCCATCACCGACCAGTCGGCGAGCGACATCGCCCGCCGCCTGGTCGCGCTCGACTCGGATTCCGCCGCGCCCATCGACATGCTGGTGAGCTCGCCCGGCGGCCACCTGGAGTCCGGCGACGCCATCCACGACATCATCCGCTTCATCACCGCGCCGGTGAACATGATAGGCACCGGCTGGGTGGGCAGCGCCGCGACGCACCTGTACCTGTCGGTGCCGAAGGAGCGCCGCTTCTGCACGCCCAACACCCGCTTCCTGATCCACCAGCCGTCCGGCGGCGCGGGCGGCCCGGCGAGCGACATCGCGATCCACGCGCAGGAGATCATCAAGGCACGCGAGCGCATCGCCCGCACGATCTCGCGCGAGACCGGCCGGCCGCTGGACAGCGTGCTGGAGGACATCGAGCGCGATCGCTGGCTGAGCGCCGAAGAAGCGATCGAGTACGGGCTGGTGGGGCGGATCATCAACCACAAGACCGACATCAAGCGCTGAAGCGCGCTGCTGGGCTTCGCTGGCGCTCCGCGCCAGCCTGCGGGCCGCAGCGCTCCCGCGACCGGCGATCCCGGTGGCTGCTGCTGGGGTTCGCTGCGCTCACCGCCAGCCTACGGAATGC
>DASWUI010000257.1:0-8952 GCA_036401715.1 Ramlibacter sp.
GTTCAACGCGACTGGTCCACCATGAACTTGACGGCCGCCTTGACTTCGTCGTCGGTCGCCGTGGAGCCGCCGCGCGGAGGCATCTGGCCCTTGGTGCCGGTGAAGCCCTCGATCGCATGCTTGTTCAGGACTTCCTCGCCCTGGGCGATGCGAGGCGCCCATTCGGCCTTGTCGCCGGGCTTCGGCGCGCCGGCGACGCCGGCGGCGTGGCACAGGGCGCAGGTCTTGCCGTACACGGACTTGCCGACGGTGTTCTCGGCCACGGGCGTGGCGGGGGCAGCCGCGGGTGCGGGCGCGGCGGCCGGCGCCGTAGCCGGCGCGGTGGCAGGGGCTTCCTGCTTGCCGCAGGCGACGAGCGTGGCGGCGAGGGCGATGGCGATGGCCAGGGATTTCATGTTTCTTCAGATATGTCTGAGTGGGGACGTGGGCATTCTAGGAAAGGACGCATGGCGCGTCGCGGCCAATCTGCGCGTCGATTGATGTACAGCAAATGCACCTTCTCGCGCGCTGCGCATGATTCGGCCGCGCAGAAGCAGACGAGCGTCCCGCAGTGAACGCATGCGCCTAACCCCAGAGGACCCTAGCCATGAACCGAGCGAAAGACATTTCGCAAGAACAGCCCACTCCCGCGCGCCGCCGCTTCCTCGGCACCGCCGCGGCCGCCAGCCTCGCCGGTGTCGGCCTCGCGGCCTGCTCCGAGAAGCCCGCCACCGCCCCCGCGGCCAAGGCGTCCGCGCCGGCGCTCGCCAATCCCGGCGAGCACGCCGCCGCCGTGCACCTGAAGCCGGGCGAACTCGATACCTATTACGGCCTGTGGAGCGGCGGCCACACCGGAGACATGCGGGTCCTGGGCATGCCTTCGGGCCGCGAGATCATGCGCATTCCCTGCTTCGTGCCGGACGCGCTGGTCGGCTGGGGCATCACCAACGAGTCCAAGAAGGTCATGGGCACGAAACCCGACGGGAGCCTGAAGTACACGGTGGCCGACACCCACCACGTGCACGCTTCCTACAGGGACGGCAACTACGACGGCCGCTACGCCTGGATCAACGACAAGATCAACAGCCGCATCGCCCGCATCCGCCTCGACTACTTCGTCTGCGACAAGATCACCGAGCTGCCCAACGTGCAGGGCTTCCACGGCATCTTCCCGGACAAGCGCGATCCGGTGGACCCGGCGATCAACTACACCACCCGCGTCTTCTGCGGGGCCGAGTTCTCCATCCCCATGCCCAACACCAGCGGCATCGAGGACGCCACCAAGTACCGCTCCATGTTCACCTGCGTCGACGCCGAGACCATGGAAGTGCGCTGGCAGGTGCTGATCGACGGCAACTGCGACCTCACCGCCACCTCCTACGACGGCAAGCTCGCGGCGACCAACCAGTACAACGTGGAGATGGGCGCGAAGTACGAGGACATGATGTCCGCCGAGCGCGACGCCTGCCTGTTCTTCAACGTCGCCCGCATCGAGGAGGCGGTGAAGGCCGGCCGGTTCAAGACCGTCGGCACGTCGAAGGTGCCGGTCGTGGACGGCACGCGGGAAGCCAACAAGGACCCGAAGACCGCGCTGACGGCCTACGTCTCGGTGCCCAAGAACCCCCACGGCGTGAACGCCAGCCCGGACGGCACGTACTTCATCTGCGCCGGCAAGCTGTCGCCGACGGCCACCGTGATCGACCTGGCCAGGGTGCTGGAATACTTCGACGGCAAGCTCGCCAAGCCCGACGATGCCATCGTGGCCGAGGTGGAGCTGGGCCTGGGCCCGCTGCACACCGCCTTCGACGGCCGCGGCAACGCCTACACCACGCTGTTCCTGGACAGCCAGGTGGTGAAGTGGAACGTGGACGCCGCGATCCGGTTCCACAAGGGCGACAAGGCCGCCAAGTACGTGGTGGACCGCATCGACGTGCAGTACCAGCCGGGCCACGTCAACGCGAGCCAGTCCGAGACGGTCGCCGCCGACGGCAAGTACCTCGCCGTGGGCTGCAAGTTCTCCAAGGACCGCTTCCTGCCCGCCGGCCCGCTGCATCCCGAGAACGAGCAGCTGATCGACATCTCGGGCGAGAAGATGGTGCTGCTGGCCGACCACCCGGTGCGCGGGGAGCCCCACGACTTCATCATCTTCAAGCGCGAGCTGCTCAAGCCGAAGCAGGTCTATGCGCTGGATGACTCCCCGATCGCCGTGAAGGACCCGAAGGAAAGCGGCGTGGTGCGCAACGGCCGCAAGGTCACGGTGAAGATGACCTCGCTGGCGCCGGCGTTCAGCCTGCGCGAGTTCAAGGTGAAGAAGGGCGACGAGGTCACGCTGATCCTGACCAACCTGGACAAGGTGCAGGACCTGACGCACGGCTTCGCCATCCCGCACTACAACGTCAACTTCATCGTCAACCCGCAGGAGACGAAGTCGGTGACCTTCATCGCGGACAAGCCGGGCGTGTTCTGGGCCTACTGCACGCACTTCTGCCACGCGCTGCACCTGGAGATGCGCAGCCGCATGATCGTGGAGGCCTGAGCCCCCGCACCCGCCCCGCGCCGCCAGGCGCGGGGCTCCCCATCCAAGCCATGACCCTGTTGTCGTTCCTGCTGCGCCTGCTGGCGCTGGCCGCCGCATTGCTTGCCGCGGGATTCGCCCGGGCCGAGGCCTACGAGGCCAGCCTGCCCGACGAGATCCACACCGCCGCCCGGCTGTGCGACTTCGCGCCCTGCGCCGAGGCGTTCCCCGGGGCGAAGGCCTTCTCCGAGCGCAAGGGCCGGCCGCCCTACGTGGAAGCGTACGGCAGCGACGAGAAGGGCCAGCAGAAGCTGCTCGGCTACGTGATGCTGTCGACCGACATCACCGACACGCCGGCGTACTCCGGCAAGCCGGTGGTCACCCTGATCGGCATGGACCTCAAGGGCCGCTTCGTCGGCGTGAAGGTCCTGAAGCACTCGGAGCCCATCCTGCTGCTGGGCATCCCCGAATCCGCGCTCACGAAGTTCAACCAGCAGTACCTGGGCAAGTTCGTGGGCGACAACGTGGAGATCGGCCAGTCCCGTCCCGACGAGGGCGTGGTCGGCATCGACGCGATCTCCGGGGCCACCGTCACGGTGATCGCCCAGAACCAGGTCGTCATGACCTCCGGCGCCGCCGTCGCGCGCCAGACCGGGATCCTCGCGCCCACCGTGCGCGAAGCTGCGAAATTCACGGACAGCGGCCGCATCCTGGACTGGGCGGCGCTCGCCAGCGAAGGGGCGGTGCAGCGCCTGGCCATCCAGCCGGAGCAGGTGGGCCTGCCGCGCGCCTCCGAGCCTTTCATCGAGCTGTGGTTCGGCGCGCTCAACGCGCCGGACATCGGCCGCTCGCTGCTGGGCAAGGCCGGCTGGGAAAGCCTCATGTCCCAGCTCAAGCCCAACGAGCAGGCGATCTTCATCGTGCGCACCGCGGGCGTCGAGTCCTTCAAGGGCTCCGGCTTCGTGCGCGGCGGCATCTACGACCGGGTGCAGCTGCGCCAGGGCATGGACACCTTCACCTTCCGCGACACGGACTCCCAGAACCTGTACGGGCTGGCCGCCGCGGGCGCGCCGCGCTTCACCGAGTCGGCGATCTTCATCGTGCGTTCGCCGGCGTTCTCGGCGGCCTATCCGTTCAAGCTCAGCATGCTGGGCAACCGCGTCGATCGCGCCACCGGCACCCGCAGCTTCGCCAGCTTCGAGTCCGAGTACTGGCTGCCGGCGTGGTCGCTGGACGGCGGGCGGCCGCAGGTGGAGCAGCCGCAGCCGCCCTGGGTGAAGATCTGGAAGGCGCGCGCCGTGGAGATCGCGCTGTTCGCGCTGCTGCTGGTCGCCGTGGCGGTGGTCTACGCGCTGCGCGACCAGCTCACGAAGCGCTCCACGCGCAGGAACAAGTGGCCGGTCAACGCCTTCAAGTACTCGGCCTGGGTGCTGAGCATAGTGTTCGTCGGCTTCGGCGCGATGGCGCAGCCCTCCATCACCCAGGTGCTCACCTGGTTCCACGCGCTGCTGTTCCACTGGCAGTGGGAGCTGTTCCTGAGCGACCCCTTCATCTTCCTGTTCTGGATCTTCATCATCGTCACCGTGTTCGTCTGGGGACGCGGACTGTTCTGCGGCTGGCTGTGCCCCTTCGGCTCGCTGCAGGAGCTGATCTACAAGGTGTCCGGCGCCATCGGCCTCAAGCGCTTCCAGCGCAAGCTGCCGCGCGCGCTGCACGACCGGCTCAAGTGGGTCAAGTACGGCGTGTTCTTCGGGCTGCTGGCCGTGTCCATGTTCTCCATGACGACGGCGGAGATGCTGGCCGAGGTGGAGCCGTTCAAGACCACCTTCCTGGTCGGCTGGTTCCAGCGCGCCTGGCCGTACACGCTGTTCGTCGCCGCGCTGCTGGGGCTGTCGATCTTCGTCGAGCGGCCCTTCTGCAAGTACCTGTGCCCGCTGGGCGGCGCGCTCGCGATGCCGTCCACCTTCCGCTGGTTCGGGCTGCGCCGCAAGCAGGAGTGCAGCACGTGCAAGGCCTGCGCCCAGGGCTGCGGCGCCCAGGCGATCGACGCCGACGGCCGCATCGACCACCGGGAGTGCCTGCACTGCCTGGACTGCATGGTGCTGTACACGGACACGCACGCGTGCCCGCCGCTCGCGAAGGAACGCAAGCGCCGCGAAGCCGCTGGCCTGCCGCTGACGAAGATCAACCGGGACGGCTACTTCATCCCCATCATCCCGGTGGAGAAGTCCTGATGGTCGATCCCCGCATGCCCACCGATGCCGCGCAGCCCGCGTACGCCGCTGGAAACCCCGGCGTGTGCGGCTGGTTCTGCGCCGAAGCCTGGGACCACCTGTGGCCCTGGCGCAGGGGCGTGGGCGCGCCGCACAAGCTGCTGCGCGCCGCCGGCATCGCCCTCGCGGTCGCCGCCACCCTGGTGTGGGTGCTGGCCGCCATGGGCGAACTGCGCGCCGGCGCGGTGATCGGCTGGTGGTTCGGCTGGAGCGTGTACGAAGTGCTGGTGCGCCTGCGCGCCAAGCGCTACGTGAAGGAGGGCCCGTGGTGGGGCCGGCGCTACCGGGTGGCGTCCGTGATGGACATGATCTGCTACGTCTCCTTCAAGAACCTGCTGATCGGGGCGAGCCTGTTCCTGGTGCTGAGGGCCATGGGATGGCTGGTGCCCTGATGAAGCGCCTGCTCTTCCTGCTGGTCCTGGCCGCCGGCTGCGCCGCGCAGGCCGCGACCTGGACCGTCCGCCCCGGCGAAGCGGTCCAGCCCGTGCTGGACCGCGCCGCGGCGGGGGACGTGGTGGAGGTGCAGCCGGGGCGCTACGAAGGCAAGCTCGTGATCGCCCGGCCGCTCACGCTGCGCGGCATCGGCAAGCCGACGATCAGCGGCGGCATGAAGGACGACACCATCCGGGTGAACGCGCCGGACGTGACCATCGAGGGCCTGATCGTGCGCGACTCCGGCGACAGCCTGCTCGCGCAGAACGCCGGGATCTACCTGTCGCCCGGCGCGCACCGCGTGGTGGTCCGCGGCAACGACCTCGTCTACAACCTGTTCGGCCTGTGGATCGAGAAGGCCAACGACGTGCGGGTGGAGGACAACATCATCGTCGGCAAGCGCGACTACGGCTCCTCCCAGCGCGGCAACGGGATCCAGCTGTACAACACCACCGGCGCGCGCATCGAGCGCAACCACATCAGCTTCGTGCGCGACGCGCTCTACGTGGACGTGTCGCACGACGCCGTCTTCCGCGGCAACCGCCTGCACCACAGCCGCTACGGCACGCACTACATGAACTCCTACCGCAACCTCTGGGAGGACAACGACAGCTACGCCAACCGCGGCGGGCTGGCGCTGATGGAGGTGCGCGACCAGGTGGTGCGCAACAACCGCGCCTGGGGCAACAGCGACCACGGGATCATGCTGCGCACCCTGCAGGACTCGCGCATCGAGGACAACGTGGTGGCCGGCAACGCCCGCGGCTTCTTCATCTACGACGTCGAGTACGCCACGCTCACCGGCAACCTGGTGATCGACAACAAGGTGGGCGTGCACCTGGCCGCCGGTTCGACCCGCAACACGGTCGACGGCAACGACTTCATCGGCAACCGCGAGCAGGTGCGCTACGTGGGGGCGAAGGACGAGGCCTGGGGCGGCCGGCGCGGCAACTACTGGAGCAACTACCTGGGCTGGGACCGCGACGGCAACGGCCGCGGCGACGTGCCCTACGAAGCCAACGACCTGGTGGACCGCCTCGTGTGGCGGCATCCGGCGGCGCGCCTGCTGCTGGCCAGCCCCGCGGTGCAGGCGCTGCGCCTGGTGAGCCAGCAGTTCCCCGTGCTGCGCGTGCCCAGCGTGGTGGAGCCCAAGCCGCGGATGGAACCCGCCCACAGGACCTGGAACGACTGGAATGGAAGAAGCAATGCCCTTGCGCACTGACGCGCCCGCCATCAGCCTCCGCGGCGCGGCCAAGCACTACGGCCCCGTGCGCGCCGTGGACGGCGTGGACCTGGAGATCGGCTCCGGCGAGGTGTTCGGCCTCATCGGCCACAACGGCGCCGGCAAGAGCACGCTGTTCAAGATGATGCTGGGTCTCGTGCGTTCCACCGCGGGCGACATCCGCATCCACGGCGCGCCCGTGAGCGGCAGCGGCTTCCGTGCGGTGCGCCGCGCGATCGGCTACCTGCCGGAGAACGTGGTCCTGTACGACAACCTCACCGGCACCGAGACGCTGCGCTATTTCGCGCGCCTGAAGGGAGCGCCGCTGCAGGAGTGCGCGCCGGTCCTGGAGCGCGTGGGCCTGGCCGGCGCGGCCGGCCGCGCCGTGCGTGAATACAGCAAGGGCATGCGCCAGCGCCTCGGCTTCGCCCAGGCCCTGCTCGGCAGCCCGCGGGTGCTGTTCCTCGACGAGCCCACCACCGGCCTGGACCCGCAGGCCATCCGCGACTTCTACGCGACCCTGCGCGCGCTGCGCGAGCAGGGCGTGACGATGATCCTCACTTCGCACATCCTGGCGGAGCTGCAGGAGCGGGTGGACCGCCTCGCCATCCTGAGCTCGGGCCGCGTGCAGGCCGTGGGCAGCGTGCAGGCCCTGCGGGAAGGGCTGGCGCTGCCGCTGCGCATGGAGGTGGCGGCCACCGAAGCCGGCGCCGCCGCCGTGCGCGACGCGCTGCGGGCCTTGCCGGTGACGGCCCATCGCTGGCAGGGCGGCCTGTTCGACGGCCAGTTCCCGCGCGAGGCGAAGATGGCCGTGCTGGCGGCGATCGCCGGCCTGGGCAGCGCGATCCGCGACTTCCGCATCCACGAGCCCTCGCTCGAGGACGTGTTCTTCGGCTGCGCCGACTAGCAGGGCCCTCCATGGAATTCCGCCAGATCCTCCACATCGCGCACAAGGAATTGCGCGACCGCCTGCGCAATCGCTGGGTGCTCGCCGTGTCGCTGGTCTTCACCGTGTTCGCGCTGGTGATCGCCTACCTCGGCGGGGCCCAGCAGGGCTTCGTCGGCCTGCGCTCCATCGAATTCACGATCACCAGCCTGGTGAGCCTGGTGATCTACCTGATCCCGCTGATCGCGCTGCTGCTCGGGTTCGACGCGATCGTGGGCGAACGCGAGCGCGGCTCGCTGGACCTGCTGCTGGCGCTGCCCATCACGCGGCTGGAACTGCTGCTTGGCAAGTACCTCGGGCTGGCCGCGGCGCTGTCGCTGTCGACGCTGCTCGGCTTCGGCCTGGTCGCCGGGCTGCTGCTGTCGCAGACGGGCGCGGCGGGACTGGAGCCGCTGCTGCAGTTCATGTCCAGCTCGATCCTGCTGGGGCTCGCGTTCCTGAGCCTGGCCGTCATGCTGTCGGTGCTGGCCGCGGACCGCACCCGCGCCTCGGGGCTGGCGATCGCGCTGTGGTTCCTGTTCGTGCTGGTCTTCGACCTGCTGCTGCTGGGCCTGCTGGTGGGCCTGGGCGGCGAAAGCGGCAGCGCCTGGTTCGCCTACCTGCTGCTGCTCAATCCCGCGGACGTGTTCCGCGTCCTCAACGTGTTCTCGCTGGAGGAGGTGCGCAACCTCTATGGCCTGACCAGCATCGTCCCGGCCGCGCTCGCCAAGCCCTGGCTGATGACGCTGGTGATGCTGGCCTGGATCGCCGCGCCCCTGGCCATCGCCCAATGGAGATTCCGCCCATGACAGGCTTTTCCCGCCGCCGCCTTCTCTGCGCCGCCTGCGCGCTGCCCCTGGCCTCGCTGGTTGCTTGCGCCCAGGAGGAAACCGCGGCCGCCGCGCCCGTGGACTTCGACGCCGGCACCGCCTGCGAGCTCGACGGAATGGCGCTGGCGGAGTACGGCGGCCCCAAGGCGCAGGTCCACTTCGCGGGCGCCGCCGCCCCGGTGTTCTTCTGCGACACGGTGGAGATGTTCGCCACGCTGCTGCGGCCCGAGCAGCAGCGCGCGGTGCGCGGCGCCTTCGTGCAGGACATGGGCAAGGCCGACTGGGACAAGCCGCGCGGGCACTGGTTCGATGCGAAGTCCGGCTTCTACGTGGTGGGCAGCCGGCGCCACGGCTCGATGGGTCCCACCATCGCCAGCTTCGCCGCGGAACCCGATGCGCAGGGCTTCGCCGGCAAGTGGGGCGGCAAGGTGCTGCGCTTCGCCGAGGTGCGGCCCGAGATGGCCGACCTGGGCGGCGGCTCGCAGCACGACACGAAGATGTAGTGCCATCCCGCGCGGGCGCCGGCGGGATGGCGGCCGCCACCTACAATCCCCCGCAGGCGGGCCGTTAGCTCAGTTGGTCAGAGCAGGGGACTCATAATCCCTTGGTCGCTGGTTCGAGCCCAGCACGGCCTACCAAAGCTGCCCGCGACGCCCCCGCTCGCGTCGCGCCAGACCCCCTGGCTACTCCCCCATGTGCACCCACTCCGCCTCCGGCAGCGCGGAGAGGAATGCGAACACGTCCCCCAGCAGCCCTCGCTGCGCAGCCCACTCCAC
>DASWUI010000258.1:0-2984 GCA_036401715.1 Ramlibacter sp.
CAGCGGCCCGCTGCTGCCGCTGGATGCCGGCCCCGAGGGGCCGGTCGAGGAGCCCGCGTCGCCGTCGATGATCGGCGCCATGCGCGGCCGCGAAGGCGCCGGCGTGGTCGTCGCCGGGTCCCGCGAAGGCGGCGGACCCGACAGGGACGGGTCGGTCACGGAGTCGCGCGGCGCTCCCATCGCGGAGGTGGAAGGCGACGTGGCGGATGGCGCCGGGGCAACCCGCGCCGGCCGCGGCGGTGCCCGCACGACGTCGGCCGGCAGCGAAGGATCCGGCATGCGGGCCGTGGCTTCGGGCGTGCGGTAGACCTGGGTCCCGGGAATGGTGTCCACCGGCCGCCCGGAATCCAGCGGCCGCGGGAAGGCCGGCACGCGCTGCGGCTCCGCGATCACCGGCGCGTCCGGCGTGACCGGGGGCCCGGGCAGCGGCATCGGCAGCGCCTGCGGCGTACCCAGCGACGCGGGCGGCGGCTCCAGCGCCGGCGGCTCCAGGACCGGCTCCGGGCCCAGCTCCGGCAGGCTCACTTCGGGCACGGCCGCCACCGCCGGATCGCTCTCGGTGGTGGGCGTGTTGAACACGCTGTTCCACCAGTCTCCCGCACGGTCCAGGAAGGTGGGCTCGTCCTTCATGCGCGGCGCGGCGAACGTCGCCTTGGTGTTCAGCCGGCCGGCGCGCACCGACTGCTGCATGAAGTCGCCGACCACGAACAGCGCGTTGTGCGCGCCCTGCCCCCAGTACTCGCTGCGCATGGTCACGCGGTTGTCGTTGAAACCCATCCACGCCCCGGCCACCAGCTGCGGGTGCATCAGGATGAACCAGCCGTCGGTGTTGTCCTGGGTGGTGCCGGTCTTGCCGGCGAGGTCCAGGCCGTTGAGGCCGAAGCGCGGGCGCAGGCCGGCGGCCGTGCCGCCGTCGATGGTGCCGCGCAGCACGTCCAGCAGCGTCTGCGCCGCCTGGTTGTTCATGGCCTGCTCGGAGGGGCGGCCGCCGAAGCTGTCCAGCACGTTCTTCTCGCGGTCCTCCACCGCCGTCACGATCTGCGGCTCGATGTAGCTGCCGCCGTTGGCGATGGTCGCGAAGGAGCTGACCATCTCCTTGAGCGTGACCGGGCTGGTGCCCAGGGCCAGCGAGGGCACTTCCTCCAGCCGGCTCTCGCGCACGCCCATGGAGCGCGCCAGGCTCGCCACGCGCGAGGGGCCCACGCGCATGATCAGCTGCGCGGTGACGGTGTTCTTGGACTTCGCCAGGGCTTCGCGCAGCGTCATCGGCTGGTTGGTCATGCCGTGGATGTCGGTGGGGCGCCAGACCTGGTTGCGGTCGATGCGGATCTCCACCGGCCCGTCGACGATCGTCTCGCCCGGCTGCATGCCCATCTCGAAGGCCGCGCCGTACACGAAGGGCTTGAAGGTCGAGCCCGGCTGGCGCTTCGCCTGCTGGACGTGGTCGAACTTGTCCTCGTTGTAGTCGCGGCTGCCCACCCAGGCCTTCACGGCGCCGGTGGTCGGCTCGATGGCCAGGAAGCCGGCCTGCAGGGTCGTCTTCTGCCGGCGCAGCTTCGCCATGAACCGGGCATCGCCCCGCAGCTGCTTAAGCGCGTCCTCCTCGCTGGCGCCCTGCTCGCGCGCCTGCTTGTACTCGGCGGTGTCCTTGATCCAGGACTTCACCAGGCCGGGATGGCTGTTCCAGAAGTGCTCGAAGGGCGCGGACTTGCCGCGCGCGGCGGCGTAGGCGGCCGGGTCGGTCCCCAGGGCCGGCATGTTGCGGCGGCTCCATTCCACGTCCGCCACCGCCTGCAGCGCCTTGCCCTGGCGCTCCACCGCCCGGTTGGCCATGTCCTGCAGTCGCGAGTCGATCGTGGTCCGCACCACGAGGCCGTCGGCGTAGATGTTGTAGTCGTTGCGGTCGGCCCATTCGATCAGCCAGCGGCGCAGGTACTCGGCCAGGTGCGGCGCGTCGCCGCTGTACTCCGGCAGCCGCTCGAAATCGAGCCTCAGCGGCTGGTTCTTCAGGGTCTCGTAGCGCGCCGGCGGCAGCTTGTTCTCCCTGGCCATCATCGCCAGCACCGTATTGCGCCGCTGCAGCGCGCGCTCGGGGTTCATCACCGGGTTGTAGTAGGAAGTGCCCTTGAGCATGCCCACGAGGGTCGCCGCCTCCAGCTCGTCGAGGTTCTTCGCCGGCTTGTCGAAGTAGGTGCGCGCGGCCATCTCGATGCCCCACGCGTTGTAGAGGAAGGAGACCGAGTTGAGGTAGGTCTCCAGGATCTCCTCCTTGCTGTAGATGGCCTCGATCTTCAGCGCGGTGATCGCTTCCTTGATCTTGCGCGTGACGGTCTGCTGCCGCCCGATCTGCTCCGGGTACAGGTTGCGCGCGAGCTGCTGCGTGATGGTGGAGCCGCCCTCCACGTCGCCGGCCAGGGTGTTGAGCACGGCCTTGGCCGTGCGGGCGAAGTCGATGCCGTGGTGGTCGTAGAAGCGCTTGTCCTCGGTCGCGAGCAGCGCATCCGTCACCTTGGGCGAGATGTCCTCCAGCTTGACCCAGTCGCGGTTGGCCCGCTTGAACACCGCCAGTTCCTTGCCGTCCGCGGACAGCACCACCGAGGGCGACTCCTGCTTGGACTTGCGGATGTCGCCGATGCTGGGCGTGAACGGGTACAGTGCCGCGACATACACCGCCAGGGCCAGCGGCACCGCCGCCACCGCCTTCACCGGATGGCGGCGAATCCAGGCGCCCATGCGGCGGATGCGCTCACCGATCTGCGCCAATTGCGCCATTCGTCGCTCCCTCTGTTGCTGCGTTCAACCCGTTGCCGGGCAGAGCATCGAATCTAGGAGGCCGGGCAGTGGCCCGACTGTAGGACGGCTGCGCGACGGAACGGCGGCTTTGCCGCGAGCCGGGCGGCGCGCGGCGACTACGTTCCGGGGGCGCCGTCCGGCGGGCGATTACATGAGCTTGCGACGGCGTCCGACGCGCAAGTGCAAGCGGC
>DASWUI010000259.1:0-5890 GCA_036401715.1 Ramlibacter sp.
GGCGAAGCTGGCGGGGCGGTGAGCTCGTCGCGGTGCGCGCGGCGCACCGCGACCTCCGGGTGGCGGCCAGCCTGCCGGGTAGAACGATGGTGGGCACTGCTGCCGCTCGCTACCATCCCCCGATGCGCGAACGAAAAGAACACCTCGACACCCTCGCCGTCTCGCTGCTGCTCGCCAGCTGCGTGTTCTGGGGCTTCCAGCAGATCCTGATCAAGACCACGGTTGCCGAAGTCCCGCCCCTGTGGCAGGCGGCGATCCGCTTCGTCGGCGCCACCGCGCTTCTCTGGCTGTGGTGCATCGCGCGCCGCATCCCGCTGTTCGAGCGGGACGGCACCCTCAAGGCGGGCCTGCTGGCCGGCGCGCTGTTCGCCGGCGAGTTCACCTGCATCTACATCGGGCTGCAGTACACCGCCGCTTCGCGCCTGACGGTGTTCCTCTACACCTCGCCCTTCGTGGTGGCGCTGCTGCTGCCGCGCGTGGTGCCCTCGGAGAAGCTGCGCCCGGTGCAATGGGTCGGACTGGTGATCGCCTTCGCCGCCGTGGCGCTCGCCTTCAGCGAGGGATTCACCGGCAGCAGCACGCCGCGCCAGCTGCGCGGCGACGCGCTCGCCCTCGCAGCCGGGGTGCTGTGGGGCCTCACCACGCTGGTGATCCGCGGATCGAAGATGGCCACCTCCTCCGCCGAGAAGACGCTGTTCTACCAGGTGGCGGTCACGGCCGCGGTGGCGCCGCTGCTGTCGCTGGCGCTGGGCGAGACCTGGTCATTGCAGTACTCGGGCTATGCCTGGGTCTCGATCGGACTGCAGACGGTGATCGGCGCCTTCGCCAGCTACCTCGCGTGGATGTGGCTGCTGCGGCACTATCCGGCCACGCAGCTGTCCTCCTTCACCTTCCTCACGCCGCTGTTCGCGCTGCTGTTCGGCGTGGTGCTGCTCGATGAGAAGCTCACCGTGCAGCTGCTGGTCGCACTGACCGCCGTGGCGACGGGCATCGTGCTGGTGAACCGGAGGAAGGTCAGCTGACGAAGGCGGGGTCCAGGTCCCAGGCCCAGCGCAGCATCGCCTCCCACAGCAGCGTGTTCTGCTCGCCCTGGCGCGCGGTGCGGTCGTACTGCGCCGACGCGCGCTGCGCGATCTCCTCGCGCGGCTGCACCAGCGGCACGCCGGTCGCCTGCGCGGCCACCTGCACCTCGCAGGCGCGCTGCAGCATGTAGTGCTCGGCGAAGGCGTCGCCGATGCTGGGCCCGCACACCAGCAGCCCGTGGTTGCGCAGGATCATGACGTTGCGGTCGCCCAGGTCGGCGGCGAGCCGCTCGCACTCCTCCCGGTCCAGGGTGATGCCCTCGAAGTCGTGGTACGCGATCCGGCCTGCATAGAACATCGCGTTGAAGCTCAGCGGCAGCAGGCCGCCGGCCTGGCAGGACACCACCTGCCCCGCCGTGGTGTGCGTGTGCACCACGCAGTGCGCATCCGGCCGCGCCGCATGCACGGCGCCGTGGACCACGAAGCCGGCGGGATTCACGGCCCAGGGGCTGGGTTCCACCTTGCGGCCGTCCAGGTCGACCTTCACCAGCTTGCTGGCGGTGATCTCCCGGTACATCAGCCCGAACGGGTTGATCAGGAAGTGTCCGGTGCCGGCCACGCGCACCGTCAGGTGGTTGTAGATCAGCTCGTGCCACCCGAGCTGCGCGAACAGCCGGTAGGCTGCCGCGAGCTCGCAGCGCACCTGCCATTCCGCGCGCGCCATGGCCGCCGGTCGGCGGGTCTCGAACACGTCCTGCATCGCCCCCGGGTGCATCGCCTCAACCCTCGGGCGTGTAGCCGACCGCGCGCACCAGGCCGGACCAGAACTCGGTCTCGCTCTTCAGCAGCGACGCGAGCTGCTGCGGAGTGGTCGGATAAGGCTCCAGGTACACGGCGGCCAGGCTCCCGACCACCTCGGGCGAGGACAGCGCCGTGTGGATCGCCGCGTTGAGGCGCTGCACCACGTCGGCCGGCGTCTTCGCCGGCACGTAGAAGCCGAACCAGCCGAGGTAGGCGAGGTCCCTGAAGCCCTGCTCCGCATAGGTGGGCGTGTCGCCGGTGAACTTCCCGCGCGCAGGTCCGCTGGTGGCGAGCAGGCGGGCCTTGCCGGCTTTCACCTGGCCCATGAATTCGCCGGTGGGCCCGACCACCGCCGCCAGCTGGCCGCCGATCATCTCCAGGATCGCCGGCTGCGACCCGCGGTACGCGACGTGGCGCAGGTCCACCCTGCCCGCCTTGCCCAGCGCGGAACCGATGAAGTTGGCGGCGGAGCCCACCCCCGCGGAGCCGAAACTGGCCTTGTCCGGATTCGCTTTCGCCCAGGCCAGGAACTCCGGCACCGTCTTCACCCCCGCCGGCACCATCGGGCCGACGGCCAGCGCATAGTCGAACTGCGCCGCGCCCGAGACCGGCAGCAGGTCGTTCACCGGGTCGTAGGGCAGCTTCCTGTAGGTGAAGGGGTGCAGGCCCAGCGGCGACGCGGGCGTCAACAGGATCATGCTGCCGTCGGGTGCGGCGGTCTTCACCGCCTGCACCGCGATCTGCCCGCCGGCGCCCGTCTTGTTCTCGGCGATGGCCGCCTTGGCGAAGTGCGGCGCCAGCCTGTCGGCCACGCGACGGCCGGTGACGTCGATGGTGCCGCCGGGCGCGAAGCCGATCACCACCCTGGCGGTGTCGAGGGCCTGCGACCAGGCCTGCGGAAAGGCGCCCGCGATCGCGCCGGCGAGCGTGCCCTGGACGAGTTGGCGTCGAGACAAGTGCATGAGTGCTCCTGGGAGGGAAGGACGGGGAAACTAGAGATCCAGCACGAGGCGGGGCGACTTCGCGCGCGACACGCACACCAGCATCGTCCGCAGCGCTTCGCGCTGCGCGGGCGGATGGACGTAGTCGCGATGGTCCGGCGTGCCTTCGCACACCGCGGTCTCGCAGGTGCCGCAGAGCCCCTCGCGGCAGGAGAACGGCACCTCGTGGCCGTTGGCCTCCAGCACCTCGAGGATGCTCAGCTCCGGCGGAACGTGCAGACTGGTGCCGCTGCGCTTGAGGTCCACCCAGAAGCCCTCGGCGCGTGCATCCACCGCGTCGGCCGCCGGTGCCGAGAACCACTCGAAATGCAGCGCATGCGCACCCAGGTGCGCACCGTGCTCGCGCACCGCTTCCATCAGCGGTGCGGGGCCGCAGCAGTACACGTGCGTGCCCGGCTCCACGTCCGCCACCAGCGCGGCGGCAGGCAGCGGGCCGCCTTGCTCATCGTCGCAATGAAAGCGCACCCGGCTGCCGAAGGCGCGCAGCTCCTCGTAGAAACCCATGCGCACGCGGCTGCGCGCCGCGTACACCAGCTTCCAGGCCTTGCCCCGTACTTCGCACCAGCGAACCATCGACAGGATGGGCGTGATGCCGATGCCGCCGGCGACAAACAGGTAGCGCGGCGCGTCGGGCACCAGCGCGAAGTTGTTTGCCGGAGCGCTGCAGCTGATCTGCGCCCCCGCGCGCAACGTGGCATGCACGTACTCCGAGCCGCCACGGCTGTCGGCGGCGCGTCCCACGCCCAGCACGTAGCGGTTGCGCTCTCGGCAGTCGCCGGCCAGCGAGTACTGGCGCTGCACCCCATTGGGCAGGTGCAGCGTGAGGTGGGCGCCCGGCTCGAACGGCGGCAGCAGGCCTCCGCGCGGGTCGGCCAGCTCCAGCCGCATCACGTCGCGGGCCTCCGCCTGCACCGCGGCGACGCGCAGCTGCAGCAGCGTCATGCGTTGAGGCCGGCCTGGTGCGGCGCCTTGAGGGGAAGGGCCTTGGGCTCGGCCGCCTGCCTGGTCGCTTCCTCGGCGCGCTCGGCGGCCACCAGCTTGTCGAAGGTCCAGCGGAAGTGCGACAGGGCGGCGTCGGCCGCCACGGCCAGCATCTTGAACTCGGGGTCGGCATCCAGCACCTGCTGCTGCGCCTCGATCAGGTGCTTGTCTTCCATGAAGCCCTCGATCAGGCTCTGGTGCAGCGAGCGCGAGATGTTGTGGTCCTCGCCTTCCCAGTTGTTCAGGTAGGTCCAGAAGAAGTGCGTGGTGCGGCGCGTCTCCGGCGTCATGAACTGGCAGTTGCGGTATTCCTTGGTGCCCTCGCGCTTGCCCTGCTCCGACCCGCTGCCGGCCGGCGAGAACATGGACTCCAGGAAGAAGATGCCGGGGACGTGCATGTGGCCGATGTTGCGGCGGTCCACGTGCCTGCCCTTGAGCTCGGCGGGCAGCACCTTGTTGTGGAAGGGCGGCGGCGGCGCGTCCATGTGCCAGCGCTCCACGCGGAAGCCGCGCGGCTGCCGCTCGATCGCCACCGGCTTGGTGACGTACGCGTACTCCTCGGAGCCGCCCAGCGTCTTGGTGTGCACGAAGGCCAGGTGCGCGAAGTCGGACAGGTTGTCGACGATCAGCAGCCAGTTGGCCTTGTAGTGCATGTAGTCGGGCACGCCCTTCCACTGCGGGTCGCGCAGGTAGGGAAAGTCGATGATCTGCGCCGGATCGGCCTTGGCGGGGTCACCCATCCAGATCCACACCAGGTGGTCCTTCTCGACCACCGGGTAGCTCCTGACCCCGAGCTTGGGCGGGATGACTTCCTGGCCGGGGATCTGCACGCACTTGCCGCTGGGGTCGAACTTCAGGCCGTGATACATGCAGCGCACGCAATCGCCTTCGCGCCGGCCCAGGTGCAGCGGCACGCCGCGGTGGCAGCAGCGGTCCTGCAGCGCGACGACCTTGCCGGTCTCGGACTTGTAAAGCAGGACGGCCTGTTCGAGGATGGTGCGCGGCAGCATGCGGCCATCGATCAGCTCGTGGTCCCAGGCGGCGACGTACCAGCAATTCTTCAGGAACATGGGGGTTCTCCTGGGCGCGACGGCCCCAAGGCGGGATGGGAGAATCCTAGGGAGCGCCTTGACCTGCATCAACAAGCCGCCATGGCCGCTGTGTTCCGAATCCTGAACAATGAACTGGGACGACTTCGACGCTTTCTGCCAGGTGGTGGATCACGGCGGCTTCAGCGCCGCCGCCCGCGCGCTCGACCGTCCCAAGTCGAGCCTCAGCGCCTCGGTCTCACGGCTCGAGACGGAGCTGAACACGCGGCTGCTGGAGCGCACCACGCGCCAGCTGCGGCTGACCGAAGCGGGCGAATCCCTCTACCGCGACATCTCCAAGCCTTTCGCCCAACTGCGTGAACGCGCCGTGGACGCGCTCGCGCAGGGCACCACCGTGCAAGGCACCTTGCGCATTGCCGCGCCCTACGAGTTCGGCGCGCACCATCTCGCGTCGGTGGCCTGCCGGCTGATGCGCGAGCATCCGCGGCTGAAGGTGCACATCGACGTGGAACATGCGCGGGTGGCGCTGTTCGAACGCCAGTACGACCTGGTGTTCTCCGCGATCGAGCACAGCTTCGCGCCGTCGACGGTGGTGACCAAGCGGGTCTATTCGCTCGAACGCGGGCTGTTCGCCTCGCCCGGGCTGCTGGCGGGGCATGCGCCGCCGGAGCATCCGGAGGAACTGAATGCCCTGCCGCTGCTGGCGGGCGGCGATGACCAGAGCTGGTCCTTCAGCAATGCGGAAGGCGCCAGCGCCGAGGTCGAAGTGCGCAATCCGCGCATGCGCAGCGGCAACGCGGAGATCCGCCTGAAGGCGGCGATCGCCGGCATCGGCGTGGCCCGGATCACGTCGACCTTCTGCGCACCCGCGGTGGCCGAGGGCAAGCTGGTGCCGCTGCTGCCGCAGTGGGCCTGCACGCCGCTGCGCATCCACGCGCTGCTGCCGGGGCGCAGGCTGGTGGCGGCGAAGGTGCGGGCTTTCCTGGACCTGGTGGAGGAGGAGGCGAAGGGGAATCTGTGAGTGCGGTGTCGGGGG
>DASWUI010000260.1:0-5223 GCA_036401715.1 Ramlibacter sp.
TGCATCGCCGCCATGGCCTTCCTGCGCGCGCGCCACTTCGCGCCGACCGAGCGCGCGATGCAGTGGCCGGACGCGCTGGGACTCGGGCTGTTCAGCGCCAGCGGGACGCAGCTGGCGCTGGCCCAGGACCTGCCCGGCATCGTCGCGGTGCTGATGGGCGTCATCACCGCCACTTTCGGCGGCGTGCTGCGCGACATCGTCTGCAACGAGATCCCACGCGCGCTGCACGACCACCAGCCGTATGCCGTGTGCGCCTTCGCGGGAGGCTGGGTGCTGGTGGTGGCGCAGTCCGCGGGCGTGCCGCCGGGACCGGCGCTGGTGCTGGCCGCCGCCACCGCCAGCGGGTTGCGGGCACTGGCCCTCGTGACGGGATTCACCCTGCCGCGCTGGTCCTCGTGAGGATGGAGTCCCCATGGAACTGAGGCAGCTGCGCTACTTCGTGCGGGTCGTCGAACTGGGGAGCATGAGCCGCGCGGCCATCGAGCTCGATGTGGTGCAGTCCGCCCTCAGCCAGCAGATCGCGCGGCTGGAAGGCGAGCTGGCCACCCGCTTGCTGCAGCGCAGCTCCAAGGGGGTGGCGCCCACCGAGGCGGGCCTGGCCTTCTTCCGCGAAGCGCAGCTCGCGCTGCGGCACGCCGACGAGGCCGCGCGCGCGGCGCAGCAGGCGCGCCTGTCCGGCAGCGTCAGCGTCGGCCTGGCGCCCACCACCGCCTCGGTGCTGGGCCTGCCGCTGATGCAGGCGGTGCGCGAACGCTATCCCGACGTGCGGCTGCACATGGTGGAGAGCCTCTCCGGCCATCTCTCGGCCATGCTCAATGCGCGCCAGCTCGACCTGGCCGTCCTGTTCGACACCGACCCCGGCCGCCGCTGGAGCGTCACGCCGCTGGTGGAGGAAAAACTGTTCCTGATCCGCACCCGGGCCGCGGGCCGCCCCGCCCTGCCCGCGCGCATCCGCCTGGCCCAGGTGGCCGAGCTGCCGCTGATCCTGCCGAGCGGGCCGCACGGCCTGCGCAGCACCCTGGACGCCGCCTTCTCCGGGCGGCAGCTGCGCCGGGTGCTGCCGATCGAGATCGATTCGCTCGCGATGTTGATGGACGCGGTCCGCGCCGGCCTGGGCAGCACCATCCAGCCGGGCGCGGCGCTGGCGCGCTTCCCGGACGCGGGGCAGGCCTTCGAGGTCGCCGAGATCGCCGACGCGCGGGTGCGCCGGCTCAATTCCCTGTGCAGCCTCTCGGACGACGAGCTCTCGCCGGCCGCGCTGGCCGTGCGGGTGGCGCTGGCCGACTGCGCCCGCTCCCTGGTGGAGGCCGGGCAATGGGCGGGCGCGCGCTGGAGCCATCACGGATCGTGATACCGGGCTGAGCTTCCCCCGCTGGCGCGCGATGGCCATCGCGCCTACATTGCGGCGATGCACGACGTCCTGGTCATCGGAGGCGGCAACGCCGCGCTCTGCGCAGCACTCATGGCCCGGGAAGCCGGCGCGAGCGTGCTGCTGCTCGAAGCCTCGCCGCGCGAATGGCGCGGCGGCAATTCCCAGCACACCCGCAACCTGCGCTGCATGCACGACGCGCCGCAGGACGTGCTGGTCGACGCCTACCCGGAAGAGGAGTTCTGGCAGGACCTGCTGAAGGTCACGGGCGGCAACACGGACGAGCAGCTCGCCCGCCTGGTCATCCGCGCTTCCTCCACCTGCCGCGACTGGATGCGCAGGCACGGCGTGCGCTTCCAGCCCTCGCTGGCCGGCACGCTGCACCTGTCGCGCACCAATGCCTTCTTCATGGGCGGCGGCAAGGCGCTGGTCAACGCCTACTACCGCAGCGCGCAGTCCCTGGGCGTCGAGATCCGTTACGACGCACCGGTCGATCGCCTGGAGCTGCGCGACGGCCGCTTCGCCGCCGCGTACGTGAAAGGGCAGCGCATCGAAGCCAGGGCCTGCGTGCTCGCCTGCGGCGGCTTCGAATCCAACCGCGAATGGCTGCGCGAGGCCTGGGGCCGGAACGAGCGCGGCGAATGGCCGGCCGACAACTTCCTGATCCGCGGCACCCGCTTCAACCAGGGCGTGCTGATCCGGCACATGATGGACCAGGGCGCCGACATCATCGGCGACCCGACGCAGGCGCACTGCGTCGCGATCGACGCGCGCGCGCCGCTGTACGACGGGGGGATCGTCACGCGCGTGGATGCCGTCTCGCTGGGCGTGATGCTCAATCGCGAGGGCGTGCGCTTCTATGACGAGGGCGAGGACTTCTGGCCCAAGCGCTATGCGATCTGGGGCCGGCTGGTGGCGCTGCAGCCGGGACAGATCGGCTACTGCATCATCGACAGCAAGGCCATCGGCCGCTTCATGCCACCGGTGTTCCCCGGCGTGCAGGCCGACACGCTGCCCGGGCTCGCTCGCGCGCTGGACCTGCCGGAGCAGGCCTTCATGAACACATTGAACGACTACAACGCAGCCTGCCGCGTGGGCAGCTTCGACCACACGGTGCTGGACGACTGCCGCACGGAAGGGCTCACGCCGCCCAAGACGCACTGGGCGCGCCCGATCGACCAGCCGCCCTTCTACGGCTACGCGCTGCGTCCCGGCATCACCTTCACCTACCTGGGCCTGAAGACCGATGCGCAGGCGCGCGTGTACTTCGCAGGGGAAGCGAGCGACAACCTGTTCGTGGCCGGCGAGATGATGGCGGGCAACGTGCTGGGCAAGGGCTACACGGCCGGCGTGGGCATGAGCATAGGCACGGCCTTCGGCCGCATCGCCGGGACGCAGGCGGCGCGCGCCGCCCTGGACGCGAAGGAGCCGGCGCATGCAGTCGCTTGAGGCCCTGGCGCGCGAGGCAGTCGCGCTGGCGAACAACGAGGCGGTGGCGGTCGCCGCCGGCAGCGGGGCCGTGGACGAGGTCGCGCGGCAGATGCAGATCTGCAATGCCTGCCGCTACTGCGAGACCTTCTGCGCCGTCTTCCCGGCCATGACGCGCCGCCTCCAGTTCGGCGCCGGCGACGCGCACTACCTCGCCAACCTGTGCCACAACTGCGGCGCCTGCCTGCACGCCTGCCAGTACGCGCCGCCGCACGAGTTCGCGGTGAACGTGCCGCGCGCGATGGCGCAGGTGCGGCGCGAGACCTACGCCGACTATGCCTGGCCGCGCGCGCTCGGCACGCTGTACCGCCGCAACGGCGTGACGCTCGCCCTGGCCACGGCCGGCGGCCTCGCGCTGTTCCTCATGCTGCTGCTGGCGCTGCGCGGCTCCTTGTGGCACGAGCCGCTGGCGGGCAACTTCTACGCCGTGTTCCCGCACAAGCTCATGGTGTGGCTGTTCGGGGCCGCCTTCGGCTTCGCCGTGCTGGCATTGGGCATCGGTGCGGCGCGCTTCTGGCGCGGCCAGTCGCCGGGCACGGTCACCGGGCCGGCCGCCGCGGAAGCGGCGCGCAATGCACTGGCATTGACCTACCTGGATGGCGGGCACGGCGACGGCTGCAACGAAAAGGACGACGCCTTCACGCTGGCGCGCCGCCGATTCCATCACTTCACCTTCTACGGCTTCCTGCTCTGCTTCGCGGCGACCTGCGTCGCGACGCTCTACCACTACGTGCTGGGGCAGCCCGCGCCCTATCCGGTCACCAGCCTGCCGGTGCTGCTGGGCACGGTGGGCGGCATCGGCCTGCTGGTCGGCCCGGCCGGGCTGCTGTGGCTCAACCTGCACCGGCATCCGCTGCATGGCGACCCGCTGCAGCGGCCCATGGACCGCGCCTTCATCGTGCTGCTGTTCGCCACCAGCCTCACCGGCCTGGCGCTGCTCGCGCTGCGCGGGACCGCGGCGATGGGGCTGCTGCTGGCGGTGCACCTCGGGACCGTGATGGCGCTGGTCCTCACCCTCCCGTACGGCAAGTTCGCCCACGCCGTGTACCGCGTGGCGGCGCTCGTGAAGTACCAGGTGGAGCGGCGGCAGCCCAGCCGGCTGCAGCTGGGCGCCGACTGAAGAACCTGTTTCTCGACAAGCTGGCGCGCCGGACGCGGGGTGAAGGCCTGCCCAACCTTGCGCGGGGGGAACGGCGGTGACGCTGATCCGTTGCCCGCGGACCGGCACGAAGCGGCGGGACGGCGGCAGGGCATTGGCGAATCTGTCGGACAAGGCGGCGTGGCAGAGGCTGGAAAGAATGCGAACCAATGTTCGATGTCTTTCGCCGATTGCTCAGCCGCGACCGCCGCGGCATGGAGAGACGCCTGCAGCTTGCGCTGACGGCGGGCAGGATGGCTGCGTGGGAGTGGGACCTGCGCTCGGGCCGGCAGTGGTGGTCGCCCGAGATGTTCGCGCTGCACGGCAGCCCGCCCGCGCCCGCCACGCCCGAGGACTACTTCGCGCTGGTGCATCCGCAGGACCGTGACCGGCTGCGCGCCGAGATGGACGAGTCGCTGCGCAGCTGCCTCGAGCACTCCGTGCAATACCGCGTGACCTGGCCCGACGGCAGCATCCACTGGCTGGAGGGCACCGGCGCCACGCTGTGCGACGAGGCCGGGCAGCCCGAGATGATGACCGGCGTGTGCGTCAACATCGACGCGCGCAAGGAGGAAGAGCACAACCTGCAGTTCCTGGCGCAGGCCAGCGCGGAGCTGGCCGCGCTTACCGACTACCAGGCCACGATGCAGAGGATCGCGCAGCTTGCCGTGCCGCACTTCGCCGACTGGTGCGCGGTCGACATGGTGCACGGAGGGCGGCAGCTCAAGCGGGTCGCGGCGGCCCACGTCGACGAGGAGAAGGTCCGCCTCGCGCACGAACTGCACGAGCGCTATCCGCCCGACCCGGGCGCCCCGGGAGGCACCTGGGCGGTCGTGCGCACCGGGCGCGCGGAACTGGTCCCGGTGATCACCGACGAAATGCTCGAGGCCACCATCCAGGACCCGGGGTACCTGCGCGCGGTGCGTTCGCTGGGCCTGCACTCCTACATGGGCGTGCCCCTCGTGAGCCAGGGGCGCATCCTCGGCGTGCTCTCGTTCATCACCTCCGATTCGCACCGCGTGTTCACCGAACGCGACCTGCTGCACGCCACCGACCTGGCGGCGCGCGCGGCGGTGGCGATCACCAACGCGGAACTGCTGGAGACGCTGCGCCGCTCGGATGCCGCGAAGGACATCTTCCTGGCCACGCTGGCGCACGAACTGCACGAGCGCTATCCGCCCGACCCGGGCGCCCCGGGAGGCACCTGGGCGGTCGTGCGCACCGGGCG
>DASWUI010000261.1:0-5002 GCA_036401715.1 Ramlibacter sp.
CGGCGGCAGCGTGTACCCGGGCCTGAGCGAGCAGGCCTTGCGCTTCGAGCACCTCGTGGACGACGCGGTGGCGCTGGCCGAGCGGCTCGCGCGCGAGCAGCGGGTCAGCCGCGTCAGCCGCATCGGCCACAGCGAGGGCGCGCTGATCGCGGCCCTGGCGGCGGAGGATGCGCGCGCGCAGGGCGTGGTGTCCATCGCCGGTGCCGGCCGCCGGGCGTCGGACCTCATGCGCAGGCAGATCCAGGGGCACCTGCCGGAAGACATCGCCCGGCCCGCGCTCGCGACGCTGCAGGCGCTGGAGTCGCAGCAGCCGGTGGACGACGTGGACGACGCGCTGGTGCTGCTGTTCCGGCCGACGGTGCAGCCCTACCTGATGTCCTGGTTCCGCCATGACCCGCCGGCGGTGCTGGCGGAGCTGTCGCTGCCGCTGCTGCTGGTGCACGGCGCGGCCGATGCGCAGGTGGAGGTCGAACACGCGCGGCTGCTGCATGCGGCGCGGCCGGATGCGCGGCTGAAGGTGGTCGAAGGCATGGACCACCTGCTGTCGCTGCAGGGGGACATCGGGGGCGGGACGCAGGCGGTGGCGGCGGAGGTGGCGGGCTGGCTGCAGGAGCTGGATGTGGGGGTGGCGGCTTAGCGCGGCTGCCCGCAGGCGAACCGCGACATTGCCGGACGCCTACATCTTCGACGGCAGCCAGGTCGCGATCTGCGGCACGAACCACAGCAGCAGCACCATCCCGCACATCAGCAGGAAGAACGGCAGCGTCACCCTGGCGATCCAGGTGATCTCCTTGCCCGTCATCCCCTGCAGCACGAACAGGTTGAAGCCCACCGGCGGCGTGATCTGCGCCATCTCCACGACCACCACGATGAAGATGCCGAACCAGATGAGGTCGAAGCCCGCGGCCTGCACGGTCGGCAGGATCACGCCCATGGTGAGCACCACCATGGAGATGCCGTCCAGGAAGGAGCCGAGGATGATGTAGAAGACCGCCAGCGCGATCATCAGCATGAAGGGCGACAGCCCCAGCGAGCGCACGAACTCCGCCAGGTTGCGCGGCAGGCCGATGTAGCCCATGGACAGCGTCAGGAAGGCCGCGCCCGCCAGGATCAGCGCGATCATGCAGTACAGGCGCGTGGCCCCCATCAGGGAGTCGCGGAAGGTGCTCCAGTTCAGCGAGCCCTGCACCGCCGACAGGAGCAGCGCGCCGACCACTCCGACCGCGGCCGCTTCCGTGGCCGTGGCCACGCCGGTGTAGATCGAGCCCAGCACCGCCGCGATCAGCAGCATCACCGGGATCAGGTGCCGCGACTCGTGCAGCTTCTGCCGCAAGCCCGGCACGTGCTCCGGCACCGGGATGCGGTCCTTGTTCAGCGCCGCCCACAGGGCCAGGTAGCCGGAGAACAGGGCCGCCAGCACGATGCCGGGGAGGATCCCCGCCACGAACAGCCGGGCGATCGACACGTCGGCCGTCACCCCGTAGACGATCATGATGATCGAAGGCGGAATCAGCAGCCCCAGCGTGCCGGCGCCGGCCAGGGAGCCGATGGTGATGTCGTCCGGATAGCCGCGCTTGCCCAGCTCCGGCAGCGTCATCTTGCCGATGGTCGCGCAGGTGGCCGCGGAGGAGCCGGACACCGCGGCGAAGATGGTGCAGCCGATCACGTTGGTGTGCAGCAGCCGCCCCGGCAGCCGCGACACCCAGGGCGCCAGCCCGCGGAACATGCTCTCGCTGAGCTTGGTGCGGAACAGGATCTCGCCCATCCAGATGAACAGCGGCAGCGCGGTGAGCGTCCAGCTCGAGGCGCTGCCCCAGACCGTCACGGCCATGGCGTCGCCCGCGGGGCGCGCCGAGAACAGCTGCATGCCGATCCAGGCGACGCCGGCCAGCGTGAGGCCGATCCACACGCCGCTGCCCAGGAGCAGGAACAGCGACACGATCAGCAGCGTGGTGATGGCGACTTCATTCATTGTGCAGCGCCTCCTCGCTGTCGGCCGCCTGCCGGCGTCCGCGCAACTCCAGCACCCAGTCGTCCACCAGCGCCACCAGCAGCACCACGGTGCCCAGCGCCATCGCCAGCTGCGGGATCCACAGCGGCGTGGCGTCGTTGCCGGTGGAGATGTCGTTGATGCTGCGCGACACCCAGGCCAGGCGCACCGAGTAGAAGGCGAACAGGCCCGCCAGCAGCACGCCCGCCGACAGCGCCCACATCTCCAGCCCGTGGCGCGCGCGGCCCTTGAGGCGGCCGAGCAGCAGCGTCACGCGGATGTGCTCGTTGCGCTTGAGCGTGTGCGCCAGCGCCAGGAAACCCGCCGCCGCCATGGCGTAGCCGGCATAGGCGTCGGTGCCCGGCACGTGGAAGCCGGCCTGCCGGCTCACGATGGACAGCAGCACCATCGCCAGCACCCCCACCATCGCCAGCGCGGCGAGCCAGGCGGAAGCGTCGTACAGGAAGTCCAGCAAACGTCGCATGAGGCCCCTCGTTGTTGGGCCCCGAGTGTAGGGGCTGTTCTTCCATAATCGCCGCATGACTTCCCCGACCCCGAAATGGCAGTTCTGGATCGATCGAGGCGGCACCTTCACCGACGTGGTGGGCCGCCGGCCCGACGGCACGCTGGTCACGCACAAGCTGCTCTCGGACCACCCCGAGCAGTACCGCGACGCCGCGGTGGCCGGCATCCGCCACCTGCTGGCGCTGACACCGGGCCAGCCGATCACGCCCGACGTGGTCGATTGCGTGAAGATGGGGACCACTGTCGCCACCAACGCGCTGCTGGAACGCAAGGGCGAGCCGACCCTGCTGGTCACCACGCGCGGCTTCCGTGACGCGCTGCGCATCGCCTACCAGAACCGGCCGCGCCTGTTCGACCGGCACATCGTGCTGCCGGAACTGCTGTACAGCGAGGTGATCGAAGCCCACGAACGCATGGGCGCCCACGGCGAGCTGGTCGAGGCGCTGGACCAGCAGCACCTGCGGCAGGCGCTGCGCGAGGCCCATGGCCGCGGCCTGCGCAGCGTGGCCATCGTGTTCATGCACGGCTACCGCTACACGGCGCACGAGCAGGCGGCGCGCGACATCGCGCGCGAGGTGGGCTTCACGCAGGTCAGCACCTCGCACGAGACCAGCCCGATGATGAAGCTGGTGAGCCGGGGCGACACGACCGTGGTGGATGCCTACCTCTCGCCCATCCTCCTGCGCTACGTGGACCAGGTGGCGGCGGAAATGCCGGGCGTGAAACTGTTCTTCATGCAGTCCTCCGGCGGCCTGACCGACGCCCACGCCTTCCAGGGCAAGGACGCGATCCTGTCGGGGCCGGCCGGGGGCATCGTGGGCATGGCCCGCACCGCGCAGATCGCCGGGCATGACCGCGTGATCGGCTTCGACATGGGCGGCACCTCCACCGACGTTTCGCACTTCGCCGGCGAATTCGAGCGCGAGTTCGAGACGCAGGTGGCCGGCGTGCGCATGCGCGCACCGATGATGAGCATCCACACGGTGGCGGCCGGCGGCGGCTCCATCCTGGAATTCGACGGCGCGCGCTTCCGCGTGGGCCCGCAGAGCGCGGGTGCCAACCCTGGCCCCGCGAGCTACCGGCGCGGCGGCCCGCTGGCCGTGACCGATGCCAACGTGATGGTCGGCAAGATCCAGCCGCGCTACTTCCCGCAGGTGTTCGGCCCGCATGCGAACGAGCCGCTGAGCGCCGAGGCGGTCACCGGCAGGTTCGGCGAGCTCGCGCGGCGCACCGGCCGCTCGGCCGAGGAGGTGGCCGAGGGCTTCATCTCCATCGCCGTGCAGCAGATGGCCAACGCGATCAAGAAGATCTCGGTGGCGCGCGGCTACGACGTCACCCGCTACACGCTGCAGTGCTTCGGCGGCGCGGGCGGCCAGCATGCCTGCATGGTGGCCGACGCGCTGGGCATGTCCCGTGTGTTCATCCATCCGCTGGCGGGCGTGCTGTCGGCGTACGGCATGGGCCTGGCGGACCAGAACGTGATCCGCGAGCAGGCGGTGGAAGTGCTGCTGGAGCCGGGCAAGCTGCCGGAGATCGCGCAGCGGCTGCAGGCACTGGCGGCCGCCGCGCAGGCGGAGCTGCAGCGCCAGCAGGTCAGCGGCAATGCGGTGCAGGTGCGGCAGCGCGTGCACGTGCGCTACCAGGGCAGCGATTCGGCGCTGGTGGTGGCCTTCGGTACGCTGCAGGAGATCGTCGCCGGCTTCGAGGCGGCCTACCGCCAGCGCTTCTCCTTCCTGATGCCGGGCAAGCCGATGATCGTGGAGGCGGTGTCGGTGGAGGCGATCGTGGCCGGCGATGCGCCCGCCGAGCCGCGCCATGCGGAGCATCCCGAGCGGGAGATCCCGCGGCGCGAGACCGTGCGCATGTACTCGGGCGGGCAGTGGCACGAGGCGGCGCTGTGCGTGCGGGAGGACCTGCGCCCCGGCGACGCGATCGCCGGCCCGGCGATCATCGCGGAGAAGAACGCGACCACGGTGGTCGAACCCGGCTGGCGCGCCCGCATCACGTCGCGGGACCACATCGTGCTGGACCGCACCACGCCGCGCGCGCAGAAGTTCGCCGCCGGCACGCAGGTGGACCCGGTGCTGCTGGAGGTGTTCAACAACCTGTTCATGAACATCGCCGAGCAGATGGGGCTGCAGCTGCAGAACACGGCCTACTCGGTGAACATCAAGGAGCGGCTGGACTTCTCCTGCGCGCTGTTCGACGCCGAAGGCAACCTGATCGCCAACGCGCCGCACATGCCCGTGCACCTGGGCAGCATGGGCGAGAGCATCAAGACGGTGATCCGGGAGAACCGCAGCACGATGCGGCCCGGGGATGTGTACGTGCTGAACGATCCGTACCATGGGGGGACGCACCTGCCGGACGTGACGGTGATCACGCCGGTGTACCTCGCGGCGGGGCGCCCCCACCCCAACCCTGCCCCAGGGGGGGAGGGAGCAAGGCAGGGTGGCGGCTCGCTCCCTTCGCTCGTGGGTGAGCACG
>DASWUI010000262.1:0-1995 GCA_036401715.1 Ramlibacter sp.
CGTGCGCCAGCAGCTTCTGCAGCGCCGGCGCGCTGAGGGCCGGCGCCGGCTTCTGCCACTGCAGGGCGGCGCCGCGCAGGAAGTGCATGGCCAGCAGCACGATGTCGCTGCGGCGCTCGCGCAGGGCGGGCATGTGCAGGGTCAGCACGTTCAGGCGGTACAGCAGGTCCTGCCGGAAGGCGTTGGCCGCGCGCAGCTGCGCGAGCTGCCGGCCGCTGGCGGCGATGATGCGCACGTCCGCCTGCTGCACGGCGTTGGCGCCGATCGGCCGGTACTCCTTTTCCTGCAGGAAGCGCAGCAGCTTGCCCTGCGCCGCGAAGGGCAGCGAATCGATCTCGTCCAGGAACAGCGTGCCGCCCTGCGCCTCGCGCACCAGGCCGGGCCGCGCCGAATGCGCGCTGGTGTAGGCGCCCTTGACGTGGCCGAACAGCTCGGCCTCCAGCAGCTCGGGCGGGATGGCGCCGCAGTTCACGGCCACCCAGGGCCGCTCGGCGCGCGCGGAGAGGTAGTGGATGGCCTGCGCGCACAGCTCCTTGCCGGTGCCGGTGTCGCCCAGGATCAGCACGCTGGCGTCGTAGCGCGCGAACACCGGCAGCCGCGCCACCTGCTGCGCGAAGGCCGGGCTGTCACCGACCAGGGCGCGCAAGGCGGCATGGACGGGCACGGCTTCGGCCGGGGCGCAGCACCGCGCGTCGGGCGCGGCCCAGGCCTCCGGCCCGGTGCGGCGCATGCCGAGGATGCGCCGCACGCGCAAGGCCAGCTCGCAGGGATCCACCGGCGCGCTCAGGAAGTCGCGCGCGCCGCCCTCCAGCAGGCCCGAGAGCTCGGCCGCATCGAGCGCGAGGCTCGCCACGATCACCGGGCAGTCCGGCGCGGCGGCGCGCAGGGCGGCGAGCTGCAGCCGCACCTGCGGCAGGTCCTCGTGGCTGGCCACCTGCACCACCAGGTCGGCGCCGGCCAGCGGCCCGCCGCATTCCGCCGCGACCCCCTGCCGCTGCAGCGAAGTGGCCAGCGCCTGCGCCACCAGCCCATGGGGCTGCGGCGCGCATACGATCACGCGCGCCGGCGTGTGCGCGCGGTCCGCAGCGTTCTTCTTGGCGAGCATGGCTCTTTCTTCTTGTGGTGCCTGGCATTCCGTGGTGCCAAGCCCTGCTTTATGCACGTTGCAGGCACTGCAGTCGACCGGCCCCTGTCAGGATTGACAGTGTGCGGAAACACTCGTTGACACACGTCAATGGCTGAGATGCCGTGTACGGCCGGCCGCGCACGCGCGGCTATGCAGGGATTGCGCTCAGCAATGCGCCGTTACATGTCGACGTGTCGAAATCGCGCCGCCTCGTTCGTCGTGTCCATGCAGGGCTGCACGGTGCAGCCGCGCCAACCCAAGGAGACATGCATGAACTATGTGGATGGATTCGTCCTGGCCGTGCCCACGGCCAACCGCGAGACCTACCGGCGCGTGGCGCAGGCCGCCTCGGCCGTGTTCAAGGAATACGGCGCCCTCTCGGTGGTCGAATGCTGGGGCGACGACGTGCCCGAGGGCAAGGTCACGTCCTTCCCGATGGCGGTCAAGCGCAAGGACGACGAGACGGTGGTGTTCTCGTGGATCACCTGGCCGTCCAAGGCCGTGCGCGACGAAGGCATGAAGCGCTTCATGGAAGACCCGCGCGTGAAGGACAGCATGAAGGACGCGCCCTTCGACGGCCAGCGCATGATCTACGGCGGCTTCCAGGCGATCGTGCAGGCCCGACTTTCCTGCGCCCTCCCCCGGGGAGGGTCGGGGTGGGGGCACTCCACGCCTTGCCCATGCGCCCGTCCCGGCGTTACGCTGCGACTCCACGGCCCGCCGAAAGGAGTCCGCATGTCCACTGCCCCCGACGCCTGGCAACGCGGCGACGCCTACGAACGGTACATGGGCCGCTGGAGCCGTCGCGTGGCGCCGGCCTTCCTGGCGTGGCTGGACCTGCCGCCGGGACGCTGCTGGCTGGACGTGGG
>DASWUI010000263.1:0-1782 GCA_036401715.1 Ramlibacter sp.
TGCGCATCTACGCCGGACCCCTGGCGCGGCAGCACATCGAACGACATGGTCTGCAGCCCGGCGACGTCGGCGCCGTCCCGGCGGCGGCAGGCGGACCCAAGGGCCTGATCCTGGGGCCGCTGGACCGATTCCTGTTCGGAAGCTGGCTGCCGCGCAGCGACCACACCATCCACCTCGTCGGCGCCTCCATAGGCGCCTGGCGCATGGCCACCGCCTGCCTGCGCGAGCCGGTCCCGGCGTTCGAGCGCCTGCAGCGCGACTACATCGCGCAGGACTACGAGCTGCCCCCGGGCCGCAAGGCGCCGACGCCGGCGCACGTGTCGCAGCGTTTCGCCGAGGGGCTGGAAGCCTTCTACGGCGGGCGCATCCGCGAGGTGCTGTCGCATCCGCGCTTCCGCCTGCACATCGTGACCGCGCGCGGGCGGCACGTGCTCGGGCGCGAGCACCGCATCGCCACGCCGCTCGGCTACCTGGGCGCGTTCGTGAGCAACACGCTGCATCGCAAGGCGATGGGCGCCTGGCTCGAGCGCGTGGTGTTTTCCGCGCCGGAGAACGGCGTGCCCTGTCCGCTGCCCTTCGGCACCGACGACTTCCCGACGCGGCAGGTCGCGCTGACGGAGCAGAACTTCCAGCCGGCGCTGCAGGCGAGCTGCTCGATTCCCTTCCTGCTGCAGGCGGTGCACGACATTCCGGGAGCGCCGCGCGGCGCCTACTGGGACGGCGGGATCACGGACTACCACCTGCACCTGAAGTACGCGTGCGGGCCGGGGCCCGGGCTGGTGCTGTATCCGCATTTCCAGCAGGCGGTGGTGCCGGGCTGGCTGGACAAGGCGCTCAAGTGGCGCCATCGCGCCACGGCCTTCCTCGATCGGATGATCGTGCTGGCGCCGGACCGGGAGTGGGTGCGGCAGCTGCCGAACGGAAAGCTGCCGGACCGCACGGATTTCACCCGGTACGGCAGGGACCTGCAGGCGCGGATCCGGGACTGGACGGCGGCTGCGCGGGCGAGCGAGCAGCTGGCGGAGGAGTTCGCGCGCTGGGTGGAGAAGCCGGATGCGGGGAGAGTGGAGGCGTTGTGACACCCGCCTCCTCAGCTCAAAGCGACTCCTCCAGCATCCGCACGTAGTCCTCCCGGCTCGCCTCGCGCGGATTCGTCTTGTGGCAATGGTCCGCCAGCGCGCCCTTGATGATGTCGTCGAACTGGCTGCGCTGCACCCCCAGCGCCGCCAGGCCGGAGGCCAGGCCCAGCCGGGCGTTCATGTCGCGGATCGCGTCCGGGATGTCGTTGCCCGACTTCAGGCCCATCGCGTGCGCCATGCGCTCCATGCGCCGCTCCTTCTGCACCGAGGGCGCCTGCGCGTTGAAGCGCACCACCGCCGGCAGGAACATGGCGTTCAGCGTGCCGTGGTGCAGCCGGGGATCGACGCCCCCCAGGCTGTGGCTGAGGGAGTGCACGCAGCCCAGGCCCTTCTGGAAGGCCATCGCGCCCTGCATCGAGGCGCTCATCAGGTTCAGCCGGGCCTCGCGGTCGCTGCCGTCGCGGGTGGCACGCTCGATGTGGGCCCACCCGCGCTCCAGCCCGTCCAGCGCGATGCCGTCGGCCGGTGGGTTGACGGCCGCGGACATGAAGGTTTCCATGCAGTGCGCGATGGCGTCCATGCCCGTCGCCGCGGTGAGCTTCGGCGGCAGCCCCAGCGTCAGTTCCGGATCGCAGATCGCCGTCCGGGGCACCAGGTGCCAGGAGTGGAAGCCGAGCTTGCGGTGGTCGTCCACGATGATGAT
>DASWUI010000264.1:0-3555 GCA_036401715.1 Ramlibacter sp.
GAACAGCAGCAGGCCCTGGAACACGCCGGTCAGCGACTTCGGCAGCCCCAGGCGCGACTGCGCCAGTTCGCCGCCGATGTAGAACATGCTCATGAGGATGGCGGAGAACACCATGCCCACCGGGTGCAGCCGGCCGACGAAGGCCACGATGATGGCGGCGAAGCCGTAGCCGGCGGGCACGTAGGGCGTGAGCTGGCCGATCGGCCCCGCGACGTCCAGTCCGCCGGCGAGACCGGCGGCGCCGCCCGACACCAGCAGCGCCGTCCACAGCGCCTTGCGCGAGGAGAAGCCGGCGTAGCGCGCCGCCGCCGGCGCCAGGCCGCCCACCTGCTGGGCGAAGCCCGCGCGGGTGCGGAACAGGAACACCCACAGCGCGCCGACGCCGGCGAGCGCCAGCAGCACGCCCACGTTGACGCGCGAGCCCTGCATCAGCCGCGGCACCTGCGTCACCGCCTCGAAGTTCTTGGTCTGCGGGAAGTTGTAGCCCTGCGGATCCTTCCACGGGCCGAACACCATGTAGTTCAGCACCAGGGTGGCCACGTACACCAGCATCAGGCTGACCAGGATCTCGTTGGCATTGAACCGGTCGCGCAGGACGGCGGTGATGGACGCCCAGGCCATGCCGCCCAGCACGCCGGCCAGCAGGATGGGAATGACGATCAGCCGGCTGGTGTCCTTGTCCGCGAGCAGCGCCACGCCGCCCGCGAGCAGCGCGCCGATGACGAACTGCCCTTCGGCGCCGATGTTCCACACGTTGGAGCGGAAGCACACCGCCAGCCCCAGCGAGATGATCAGCAGCGGCGTCGCCTTCACCAGCAGTTCGCCGATGCGGTAACCGGAGCTGAGCGGCTCCCAGAAGAACACGCGCAGCCCCTGCGCCGGGTCCTTGCCCAGCGCGACGAACAGCAGCGTGCCGAGGACGACGGTGATCACCAGCGCCAGCAGCGGCGAGGCGATGCTCCAGAATTTCGAGGCCTCCGGCCTGGGTTCCAGCTTGATCATGGCTCACTCCCCTGGCTCTTCTCCCTCCCCCTCTGGGGGAGGGCCGGGGTGGGGGCCGCCCCTTCCCGGCTCGGATGCACCACCCACAACCCGCTCATCCACTCGCCGATCAGCGACACCGTCGCCCGCGCGCGGTCGATCGCCGGCGACAGCCTGCCCTTGGCGATCACGTGCAGCCGGTCGCTGATCTCGAACAGCTCCTCCAGCTCCTCCGACAGCACCAGCACGGCGCAGCCGGCGTCGCGCAGCGCCAGGATCTCGGCGCGGATCTGGGCGGAAGCGCCGACGTCCACGCCCCAGGTCGGCTGCGACACGATCAGCAGCTTCGGGTTGGCGTCGATCTCGCGCCCGACGATGAACTTCTGCAGGTTGCCGCCGGACAGCGAGCGCGCCGCCGCATCCGGGCCGCCCGCCTTGACGTTGAAGCGGCGGATGATGTCGGCCGCCTGCGCGCGCAGGCCCTTCACGGCGATCCAGCCGCTGCGGCCCACGGTGTCGGTGCGCGTGAGCAGCAGGTTCTGCGCAAGGCTCAGGGTGGGCACGGCCCCGCGGCCCAGGCGCTCCTCGGGCACGAAGTGCAGGCCCAGGTGGCGGCGGTGCGCGGGACCGAAGCGGCCCACCGCCCGCCCCGCCACCTGGATCATGTCGGGCGCCGCGCGCGTGTCCTCGCCCGAGAGCGCGAACAGCAGCTCGCGCTGGCCGTTGCCGGACACGCCGGCGATGCCGACCACCTCGCCCGCGCGCACGTCGAAGGAGATGTCGTCGAGGTCGTGGCCGAACTGGTCCTCGCGCGGCAGGCTCAGGCCCTGCACGCGCAGCACCACCTCGCCGGGCTGGCGCTCGTGGTGCTCCAGCTGCGGCGGCTCGGCGCCGATCATCAGGCGGGAGAGAGACGCATTGCTCTCGCGGCGCGGATCGGTGACGCCCGTGACCTTGCCGCCGCGCATCACCGTGCAGGCGGTGCACAGCTCGCGGATCTCGTGCAGCTTGTGGCTGATGTAGAGGATGCTGCAGCCTTCGGCCGCCAGCTGCTTGAGCACCACGAACAGTTTCTCCACCGCCTGCGGCGTCAGCACCGAGGTGGGCTCGTCCAGGATCAGCAGCTTCGGGTTGGTGAGCAGCGCACGGATGATCTCCACCCGCTGCATCTCGCCCACGGACAGCGTGTGCACGGGGCGCGACGGATCCAGGTCCAGCCCGTATTCCCGCGCCTTGGCGGTGATGCTGTGCGTGACCTGGTTGAGCGTGAGGCTCTTGTCCAGCCCCAGCCACACGTTCTCGGCGACGGTGAGCGTGTCGAACAGGCTGAAATGCTGGAACACCATGCTGATGCCCAGCGCCCGCGCTTCCTGCGGGTTGCGGATGTGGACCGGCTGGCCGTTGAACATCACGCTGCCCTCGTCCGGCTTGACGGCGCCGTAGATGATCTTCATCAGCGTGGACTTGCCCGCGCCGTTCTCGCCCAGTACCGCGTGGGTTTCGCCGGGCTGGACCGTCAGGGACACGTCGCTGTTGGCCACCACGGAGGGATAGCGCTTGGTGATGTGCGCGAGCTGCAGTCTGGGAATGCTCACTGCGTTTGTCTCCTGGCGTCGGCGTGGGTGCGGACATGGGCCTCGGCCTGGGCCTGGACATGGGCACGGACATCGGCACGGGACAGGTCATCCCGGGCTCGACCCGGGATCCATGCCGGCGTGCGGCCACGCCACCCTGGATGGCGGGTCGAGCCCGCCATGACATGTTCCTTGTCGTTCATCTGTCCCTCAATGCGGCCGCCACGCCCTTCACCCGCTCGCGCAGCCAGCGCCCGGCGGCGGACTGGTGGGTCCGTTCGTGCCACAGCTGGTAGTACACCAGTTCGGGGAAGCGCACGGGGCATTCGAGGATGCGCACCGGCAGCAGGTCCAGGTAGCGTTCGCAGAACTGGCGGCCCGTGGTCAGCACCAGCAGGCTCGATGCCACGATGCGCGGCAGCAGGCCGAAGTGCGGGCAGCGGGCCGTGATGTTACGCGACAGGCCCTGCTCCTCCAGGTATTCGTCGATCACGCCGCGGGCGCCGGGATGGGTGGGGGTGGGCGCGACGTGCTCGCACTCCAGCCAGCTCTCGACGTTCCAGCCCCGCTTGACGGCGGGATGGTCGCGCGAGACCAGGCAGACGATCTGGTCGGAGAAGAGGCGCCCCAGGTGCAGGTCCTCGGGCGGCTTGAGCCAGTTGCCCACCACCACGTCCACCTCCCCCTGCGCCAGGCGGGTGTGGTAGTCCGAGGCGGCGGTGAGCGGATGGATCTCGATCTGCGCGTGCGGCGCCTGCGCCTTCACCTGCGCCACCAGCTGCGGCAGGAAGTGCGGATCCAGGGAGTCGGCCGCCGCGACGCGGAAGGTGACCGCGTGGGCCTGCGGGTCGAAGCCGCGCGCGTCGGTGAACAGCATCTCGGCGGCGCGCAGGATGCTGGCGCTGGGCTCGATCATGCGCAGGCCGGCGTCCGTGGGCACCATGCCGCTGCCCGAGCGCACCAGCAGCGGATCGCCCGCGAGTTCACGCAGGCGCTTCAG
>DASWUI010000265.1:0-2427 GCA_036401715.1 Ramlibacter sp.
GGCGAACGCGAGCGAGGCGGCGGCGATCGCCTGCTGCAGCCCGACACCCTGCACCTGGTTGAGCACCGGCACCACGAGCACGCCGCCGATGCCGGTGGCGCCGATCAGCCATCCGGCCAGCAGGATGACCGCGGCGCTGCCCCAGACCATGCAGCCTCACTCCACCTTGATGTTCGCGCGCGTCACGGTCTCCTGCACGACGCGGCGCTCGCGCTGCAGGTAGTCGGCAAACCTGGCGCCGCTGATCACGCTGGGCCGGTTGGCGATCTCGCCCAGCTTGCGCACGATCTCCGGGTCGCGCGCCGCCGTCTCCAGGGCCTGCACCAGCGTGGCGCTGACATTGGCCGGCAGGTTGGCCGGCCCGAGCAGGCCGAGCCACGATTCCACGTCCAGGCCCTTGAGGGCCGGCGTCTCGGCGAGCGCCGGCACGTTGGGCAGCCCGGGCCAGCGGGCGGCCGTGGTCACGCCGTAGGCGCGCACCTTGCCGTCCTTGATGAAGGGCTGGGCCAGCGTGAGCGGCAGCACCGCCAGGTCCACCTGCCCGCCGGCCACGTCGGTCAGCACCTGCGGGCCCGACTTGTAGGGGACGTGCACCATGTCGAGGCCCGCGCGCTGGCGGATCATCTCCGCGGTCACGTGCAGCGAGGTGCCGACGCCGTCGGTGCCGAAATTCAGCTTGCCGGGCTGCTGGTGGACCAGCTTCACCAGTTCGGCGGTGTTGGCGGCGGGCAGGTCCGGGCGGCCGATCAGCACGAACGGGCCGACCGCCACCGTCGCGAGCGGCGTGAAGTCCCTGAAGGTGTCGTAGCGCACCGCGGAGGGCGCCACCAGCGGCGCCACGTTCAGCGGGCTCGCCACGGCGAACAGCAGCGTGTAGCCGTCGGGGCGCGCCTTGGCCGCCTTCTCCGCGCCGATGGTGCCCGCGGCACCGGCCACGTTCTCGATCACGACCGGCTGCTTGAGGATGTCGGCCAGCTTCGTCATCACCAGGCGGGCGGTGGCGTCCACGCCCCCGCCCGCGGCGAACGGTACGATCACGGTGACCGGCTTGGCCGGATAGGGCTGGGCGTGCACCACTGGCGTGAGTGCCAGGGTGCCACCCAGGACGGTGGCTTGGAAAAGGTGGCGCAGCAGCATGATGGGCTCCTGGAAGAAGGGTTGGGCGCACCGGCGGGGTGCAGGCACTATACTTGTCATAACAAGTCATGACAAGCTAGCAACCGGCATGCCAGGACGGTTCCATGGCTGACGCGCCGCAGCCGCTCTACGCCCGCCTGCGCGACGAGCTGCGCGCCGGCATCCTCGACGGCCGGCTGCAGCCGCACGACAAGCTGCCCTCCGAGAGCGAGATGACGGCCGCGTACGGCGTGAGCCGCATCACGGTGCGGCAGGCGCTGTCGGACCTGCAGAAGGAAGGGCTGATCGTGCGCCTGCAGGGCAAGGGCGCGTTCGTGTCGCAGCCGCAGGCGGCGCAGCAGCTCAACCGGCTGGAGGGCCTCGCCGAGTCGCTGGCGCCCCGCGGGCAGTCCGTGCACAGCAAGCGGCTGTCCATGAAGGCCTTGCGCGCCGCGCCGGAGATCGCGCAAGCGCTCGCACTGGCCCCCCGCACGCAGGTGTACCAGCTCACGACGCTGCGCTACCTGGAGCGGCAGCCGCTGTCGGTGAACGTCACCCACTTCATGCCCGGCCTGGGGGAGCGCATCGCCCGCATCGACCTGTCGGGCCGCGACCTGATCGACGTGCTCGAGCGCGACCTGCGGCTGCCGGTGGGGCGGGCCGACGTCGAGATCCGCGCCGAGGCCATGCCCGCGCGCGCCGCGAAGCTGCTCCACGTCGAGGAAGGCACGCCCGCGCTGCGCGTGGTGCGCCTGGTCCGCGGGGAAGACGGCTCCCCGCTGCAGACCGAAACGGCCGTGTACCGCGGGGACATCTTCAGCTACCGGCTGAGCCTGTCCCGCTAGTGCTGCGGGCAGGCGGGTCGCGGGCGATCAGGCGGCGCGGCCTACAGCCGGGCGGGAATCCGCGCACAGGGGCTCGGCCGAAGCACCGCTGCCGCCCGCCGGCGCTTGCGGCTGCAATGGCTGCAAGCGGAAGGTTCCGCGCAGGAGTAGCTCATGAAGAAGTTCATCTTGTCCGCCTTCGCCGTCGCTGCATTCGCGATCGGCGGGGGTGCGCAGGCCGATGTGATCGACAGCGTGGGGAACACCATCTCGCGCATCTTCGGCATCCCGTACGACCCCAGCCCGTCCGGCGCCGCGCCCGTCGTGAGCGTCTACACCGACGTGTACGGGCGCCGCTTCCAGGTGGACGCCGCCGGCCGCCACATCCCGCTGGCACAGCTGCAGCCGGCACCCTACGGCAGCGTGCCGCCGACGGTGGCCGTCGCGCCGACGTTCGACGACGACGGCGACGGCGTGGCGAACCAAT
>DASWUI010000266.1:0-12441 GCA_036401715.1 Ramlibacter sp.
AGGAAGGCCTGCTTGCCCTCGTAGTTGCGGCGCGGGAACTGCAGCAGGAGCAGGGCGGGCACGTGGCTCATGCCGTAGATGCAGACCATGATGCCCCACTGCAGCTTGGCGTTGCGCTCCAGGACGCGCTGCGGATCGCCGGACAGGGCGCTCACCACCGGGATGGCGAGGAACACGTAGACCGGCACGAACACCGTGAACAGGTCGAAGTGGCGCGTGGCGACCAGCCAGAACTGGAGGGGCAGAACCACGAAGAACGCCAGCACCAGGCTGCGGTGGTCCCCGCGCCGGGTGGGCGACAGCGTGATGAACTCGCGCAGCGCGAAGAAGGCGATCACCGCGAACAGCAGGGTGGCCAGCGTCTCGCCGCTGGCCCAGGCCACCCAGAACACGACCACCATCACCCAGGAAGTGGCGAGCAGTTCGCGGAAGTCGTTCAGCCCGGTCTTCCAGGTCTCGTCGTGCGCGGTGCGCCGCTCGCGCAGCGTCAGCACGAGCACGGCCAGGCTGGTGAGCACGAGCACCCCGAACACCGCGACGAACAGGGTGCCGACCTGCTGCGAAGGCGTGAGGCTGCGCAGGAACTCGTTCATGCGTCGCGCAGCGCCACCACGGCGGCGCGTGCCCGCTCCAGGAAGGCGCGCCGCTCCTCGCCCGGCTCGACCCGGATGGGCGCCCCGAAAGTGACGGAGCAGAGGATGGGCACCGGCACCACCTCGCCCTTGGGCATGACGCGGTGGATGTTGTCGATCCACGCGGGCACCAGCACCACGTGCGGGAACTTCACCGCCAAGCTGTACAGGCCCGACTTGAAGGGCTGCGGCTCGCCGCCCTCGCCGCGCGTGCCCTCGGGGAACAGGATGATCGAGTCGCCGCTGGCCAGCGCCTCCTCCAGCGGCCGCAGCGGGTCGCCGTCCTCCTTGCGCTCGCGGTCGTCGTACACCGCGTTGAAGACGGCCGTGGTGATCCACTGCCGCAGCGGCGTCCTCGTCCAGTAGTCACGCGCGGCGACCGGCCGCGTGATGCTGCGCAGCTCGTGCGGCAGCGCGGCCCAGATCATCACCAGGTCCGCGTGGCTCTGGTGGTTGGCGAAGTAGATGCGCTGTTCGGCCTGCGGCGGGCAGCCGTACCAGCGCGCCTGGGCGCCGGTCAGCACGCGCACCAGTTTCAGCAGGAACCATCCCAGTGCGCGCGCGGCCCACGGGGACAGGGCCTGCTTCAAGGGAGCTCGGCGTCGCGCATGCGCGCGACGATGGTGTTCGTGCGGCCGGCCAGGTAGCTGGAGCCGGGCATCTTCTCGAAGCGCTTGGGCTGCGGCAGCATCACCGCCAGGCGCGCGCCTTCGTAGGCGCTCAGCCGGCTGGCCGGCTTGCGGAAGTAGTGCTGCGCCGCGGCCTCGGCGCCGAACACGCCTTCGCCCCACTCGACGCTGTTGAGGTAGATCTCCAGGATGCGCTGCTTGGACAGCGTGTTCTCCAGCACCATGGTGAGCATGAACTCCTGGCCCTTGCGCATCAGGCTGCGCTCGCCGGACAGCAGCAGGTTCTTGGCCAGCTGCTGGCTGATCGTGGAGCCGCCGACGATCTTGGGCGGCTTCGCGCGGGAGGGCGCGAGCATGGCGCGCTTGGCCGCCCGCTCCTCGGCCTTCAGGTTGCGCTCCCAGGCCTTTTCCAGCGCGTCCCAGTCGACGCCGTCGTGGTTGACGAAGCTGCCGTCCTCGGAGGCGATCACCGCCCGCTTCAGGTTGTCCGAGATCCGTTCGTAGGGCACCCACTCCTGGCGCCAGCGCAGCCTGCCCTTCTCGGTGGCGATGCGCCAGGCCTCGGAGCGCTGGAAGGTGGTCGATTCCGGGTCGACGACCAGCATCAGCGCGATGCGACCCACGAAGAACAGCTGCAGTGCCACGAAAGCCACCGCGACCAGCGCGGCCCAGCGGACGAGCGCCTTCATCGGGTGAGCTCCCTGCGCAGTTCCGCCAGCACCTGCGCCGAGGGCGGGCGCACCCCGCGCCAGAACTGGAAGGCTTCCGCCGCCTGTTCCACCAGCATGCCCAGGCCGTCGCGGCCCGTGCCGCCGTGCTCGCGTGCCCACTGCAGGAAGCCCTGCGCGGCCGGGCCGTACATCATGTCGTAGGCGGTCGCGCCCGGCCTGAGCACGCTGCCCGGCACCGGGACGGCGCCGCCTTCGAGGCTGCTGGCCGTGCCGTTGATCACCACGTCGAAGGAACCGCGCACCGCATCCAGCGCGCAGGCCTGAAGGTCGGCATAGGTCTCGTTGGCCAGCATCGCATGCGACCGCACCAGGGCCTGCGCCTTGGCCAGCGTGCGGTTGGCCACCACCAGCCGGCGCGGGCGCGCTTCCAGCAGCGGGCCCAGGACGCCGGCCGCCGCGCCGCCGGCGCCCACCAGCAGCAGGTCGCGCCCGCCCAGGGAGATGCCCGCGTTGCGCTGCAGGTCCGCCACCAGGCCGATGCCGTCGGTGTTTTCGCCATGGATGCCGTCGGCCTCGAAGCGCAGGGTGTTGCAGGCGCCGGCCAGCGCCGCGCGGGCGCTGCGGAAATCCGCCAGGCCGAAGGCCTCGAACTTGAAGGGCACGGTCACGTTGCAGCCCTTGCCGCCTTCGGCGCGGAACGCGCGCACGCCCTCGGCGAATCCGTCCATGGGGACCAGCCGCTTGCCGTATTCCAGCGCCTGGCCGGTCAGCGCCGCAAAGCGCGCGTGGATCCACGGCGACTTGCTGTGGTCCACGGGATTGCCCATGACGCAGTAACGATCCACGGCAGGCCTCAGCGGTTGGTGAGCCGCGTCTCGAGCGTGTCGTCGCGCGTGAACTTGAAGCGCGAGACCACGACGATCTGGTCGGCGCGGCGCCGCATCGCCTCGCTGAAGCCGCCGAAGGGGCCCGCCGCGCGCGCGATGCTGGCGGCGCGGCGATCGAGCACGCGGTTGCCGGAAGTCTCGACGATCTCGGTCTCGAGAACGCGGCCGTCGAAATTGACGGTGACGATCATGGTCAGCTCGCCGTAGAGCTTGCGGCCCGCGAGCTCCGGGAAGTTGCGGGTGCCGCGGTCCTCGATCCTGCGGCGCAGCGAGTCGTAGTAGACCGCGTACACCTCCTCGCGGGTCGAGGGGCTGATGTAGCGCTTCTTGGGCCGCGCGTTCTCCTCGTTGATGCGCTTCTCGATCTCGGCGAGCAGCTTCATCAGGTGGCGCCGCTTCTCCTCGCGGGCGGCGGCCTCGGGATTGCGCTTGACCTCCTTCGGGTCCGCCGGCGGCATGGCCGCGAGCGCGCGCTTGATCTGGGCGAGCATCAGCTGCTGCTGCTGCTGCATCTCGTCGATCTTCCTCTGCTCGTCTTCGGCCGCGTCGCCGATGCTGGTGAGCGCCGACGGCGGCAGCGGCGAGGTCGCGCGGCCCGCCTCGGCCTCGCCGCCGCCGGCCAGGCTGGCCTGCGCGATCGCCTGGGCGCGCTCGGGCTTCTCGTTGCTGCGGGCGTTGACCAGCACCACTTCCAGCGGGGTGTCCTGGAACACGCGGTTGAAGCCCTCGGGATCGACGATCTTCACGAACAGGACGGCGGCGTGGGCAAGGAGCGACACGCCCAGCGCGATCTGCAGGGTGCTGAGGGACTTCAGGTTCACGACCGGCTAATTATCGGCGGCAGCGGGGGCCGCGGCAGCTTCGTCTTCCGGAGTGTCCGTGACATCCACCGCGATCGCAATCGGACCCGCGACGGTTTCCTCCTCGGTGTCGTCCTCCGCCGACACTGCCGCCTCCGGCACCGTGTCCAGGCGCTGCGTCACCGTGCCGCTCACGTCCAGCGTGATCAGGTCGATCGCCCCCAGCTTCACGCGCACCCGTGCGCCGCGCGGCAGCTCGCCCGCGCCCAGCACGGGCAGCACCAGCGGCAGGGCGTCCGCGCGCGCCAGGCCTTCCTTGAACACCGTGGCTTCCAGTTCGCCGATGCCCTGCTGCTGCAGGTACTTGAGCGTCCAGAAGCGCTCCATGCCCGCCTGGTGGCCGTTATAGGCGCCGTAGGCGGCGTCGAAGGCGGAAATGATGGAGAACAGCTCCGCGTCCTTGGGCTTGAAAGGCGCCGCCAGGGCCGCGGTTCGCCCGTGGCGGGCCGCGGCGATGATCTGCCACTGGTTCACCAGGTCGGTGTAGCGGCGCAGCGGCGAAGTGCTCCAGGCGTAGGCCTTCACGCCGATGCCGGCGTGGGGCAGGGCCTTGGTGCCCATGCGCACCTTCACGCCGGGCGCCAGGCTCGCCTGGCTGCGGTAGATGCCGGGCACGCCGATGTCCGCCAGCCACAGGCCCCAGGTGCTGTTGGCCAGGATCATGGCCTCGGACACGATCAGGTCCAGCGGCGCGCCGCGCGCCCGCACCGTGATCTCCACCCGCTCCTCGCCGGTCGGCCCGTCCTCGCCCGCGTCCGGTACGCGGAAGTTGTAGTCGGGCCGGTTGAAGTTCTCGGGCTTGCCGCGCACCACCTCGCGCTGCGCCTTGAGCTGCCTGGCCAGCCGGAACAGGAAGCACAGCTCCGTGTGGAAGCGCGTCGCCGGGGTGGGCACCGCGTCTTCCGGCGCCGACGGGCTTTCCAGGAAGGACTCGGTCAGGTAGGAGTCGAGCTGGTCGTGCCGCAGGTTCACCGCGATCGGCACCCGTTCCAGCTTCGTTTCGCTGGCCTTCACCTCCAGCGTCGCCTCGTCGAACTGCACGTACAGCGACACGGCGGGGCAGTCGCGGCCCTCCATCAGCGTGTAGGCCTGCACCACGTCGTCCGGCAGCATGGTGATCTTGTGCCCCGGCATGTAGACGGTGGACAGGCGCTGGCGGGCCAGCTGGTCCAGCGGCGCGCCCGCCTGGATCGCCAGGCCCGGGGCCGCGATGTGCACGCCCACGGTCACGGTGCCGCTGCCCAGCCCCTGCACCGAGAGGGCGTCGTCGATCTCGGTGGTGCTGGAGTCGTCGACCGAGAAAGCCTGCACGGCAGCCAGCGGCAGGTCGTCCCTGATCGCCGGCGCGGCCACGGGCGGGAAGCCCGTGCCCTTGGGGAAGTACTCCAGCAGGAAGCGCTTCCAGTGGAACTGGTAGGGCGAGGTGATGGCGCCCGCCTTCTGCAGCAGCGCCAGCGGCGCCGTCTGGGTGTTGCGCGAGGCCTCGACCACCGCCTTGTATTCGGGGGCGTTCTTGTCCGGCTTGAACAGGATGCGGTAAAGCTGCTCGCGGATCGCCGGCGGGCAGCTGCCGGCGGCGAGTTCGGCGGCCCAGGCGCCGATCTGGGCCTGCACCTGCTTCTTCTTCTCGATGGCCGCCAGTGCCTGCTGCAGGATCTCGGTGGGCGCCTTGCGGAAGCGGCCGCGGCCGGCGCGGCGGAAATAGTGCGGGGCCTCGAACAGGCGCAGCAGCGCGCCGGCCTGCTGCGGCAGGCTGGCGTTGGCGCTGAAGTACTCGCGCGCCAGGTCGGCGAAGCCGAACTCCTCCTCGGGCGCGAACTCCCAGGCGAGGTCCAGCTCGATGGTGGACGCCACCTCCTGCGCCTCGCGCAGCAGCTCCTGCGGCTGGGGCTTCTCGAACTTCAGGAGGACGTTGGCGGACTTGACCTTGACCCGCTTGCCGGTTTCGAGCTCCACCTGGGCCGAGGCGTCCGTCTCGGACAGCACCCGGCCGGCGAGGAATCGGCCGGCATCTTCGAACAACACGAACATGGGCGCGATTGTCCCATGCGGCCCTCCCGGCCACGGCCGGGCTACGCCAGCTGCAGGAAAGCGAGCACTTCCTCGATGTGCGCGTCGAAATCGGAGAGGGCGTGGTCGCCGCCTTCCAGCAGCTTGATGCGGATGCCCGGGTAGCGCCCGGTCATCTCCCGCCAGTCCAGCACTTCGTCGCCCTTGGCGATCACCGCGAAGTAGCGCTCCGGGTGCCGCACCGGCCCGCGTTCCAGCGCCCGCAGTTCGTCCACGAACTCCGGCGCGAAGCAGAAGCGCTCGCTGGGGTCGTGCCAGGACACCTGCTCGCCGATGTGGCGAGCCAGGTCCCGGGCCGGGTCCACGGCGGGATTGAGCAGCACCGCCCGGCAGCCGGTCTCCTCGGCCACCCAGGTGGCGTAGAAGCCGCCCAGCGAGGAGCCGACCACCGCCATGCGCTCGCGCGGCCAGCCGGCGATCGCCTCGCTCACCAGCTGCATGGCGGCGCGCGGCGAGGGCGGCAGCTGCGGGCACAGCCAGCGCACCCCCGGGTGGCGCCGGCGCACGGCGGCCTCCATCTTCTGCGCCTTGAAGGAACGGGGCGAGGAGCGGAAACCGTGCAAGTACAACAGATGGGTGGCCTGCATACCCCGGATGGTAGAGGCCCCGGGCAAGCCCTATCACTGGCACGCCTGCTTAAGTGAAACTCTCCAGTCAGGAGAAGCAGTTGGCGCAAGAAGAACATCCGACAGCGGCCGCGACCGACGCTTCCACCGAACTGGTGAAGCGCAGCGTCGCAATGATCCTCGCCCAGACGCGGGCAGGGGCAGCCATGGCCCTGCTGATGGGGGGCACGCTGGGGGTGATCTTCGTGCCCGCGGTGGGCTGGGCTCCCTTCCTCGCGTGGTACCTGGCGCTGGCCCTCGCCATGGTGCTGCGCCAGCCCTACTTCCACCGGCTCGTGCAGCGCCAGGGCGCCACCGCCGCGACGCTGCACCGCATCGCCGCGATCGCCGCGCTGAGCAGCTGGAGCGCCATGCTGTCGGTCCCGCTGTTCTCGCGCGCGCTGTCGGGGGCCGACCTCGGCGTGCTCACCATCGTCGCGGTCGGCTGGGTGTGCGTCGCGGTGGCCGTGCTGGCGGTCCAGCCGCGCATCTACACGATCTACCTGGTCGCCTGCCTGGCCACCGTGTACCTGGGCTGGGTGGGGCATGCCGGCATCCGCGAACTGCTGCTGATCGCGGTGGCGATGGTGCTGGGCGCGCCCATGATGGTGCGCCTCGCGCACATCGTGCAGGCGCAGCTGCGCGACGCGGTCGTGGCCGCGCACCAGAACGCGGTGCTGGTCCGGCAGCTGCGGGAGTCCCTGGACAAGCAGCAGGAGACGCAGCGGGCCCGCTCCCGCTTCCTCGGCGCCGCCAGCCACGACCTGCGCCAGCCGGTGCAGGCGCTGCTGTTCCTCTCCGACATCTTCCGCAAGTCGACCGACCCGGCGCGCCGCGACGCGATGGCGCAGCAGATCGTGCGCACGGGCGAGTCCATCGACGGCATGTTCCGCCACCTGGTGGATTTCGCGCAGATCGACGCCGGCACCATGAAGGCGGTGGTGCAGCCGGTGCAGCTGGACCAGCTCGTGGCCGCGGCCGTGCCCGGCTTTGCCGAGAAGTGCGCGGCGCGCGGGCTGCGCTTCCGCACCGAGATCCACGACGGCTGCACGGTCTCCGCCGACCCGGTGCTGCTCGAGCGCATGCTGCGCAACTTCCTGGACAACGCCTACAAGTACTCGCTGCAGGGCGAGATCGTGCTGCGCGCCCAGGTGGAGGGCGACACGGCGGTCATTTCGGTGAGCGACCAGGGCGTCGGCATGCAGCGCGAGGACCTGGAGCAGGCCTGCAATGCCTTCTACCGCGGCCGCTCCGCCACCGAGGCGGAGGCGGAGGGCATCGGGCTGGGGCTGGCGATCTCGCGCCACATGTCGGACCTGATGCATGCCCGGCTGCGGCTGGAGTCCGAGCCCGGCAAGGGCACCCGCGTCACCGTCCGGCTGCCGCTGGCACGCGCCGACGAAAGCGTCGCGCGCCGCCCGCCCGGGCAGGGCGACGCGCTGCTGCGCGGGCGGCTGGTGGCGGTGCTGGAAAACGACCGGCTCGCGCGCGAGGCCCTGTGCGCCTGGCTGCTGGAGGCCGGCGCGCGCGTCGCGCAGGCGCCCACCCTGGCGCGGTTGCAGGAGGTGCTGCGCAACGCGGACGGCGCGCCCGACCTGATGCTGGCCGACTTCCGGCTGGCCGAGGGCACGGGCGTGGACGCGGTGGAGGCGGTGCGGGCCACCTACGGCTGGGTCCCGGCCTGGATCATCTCCGGCGAGCCGGATATCCAGGACCGGGGACTGCGGCTGCCGGTCCTGCAGAAGCCGATCACGCCGGAGCGGCTGCTCGATGCCGTGCGGGCGGCCTTCCCGAACGACGAGAACACCCGCCCGGGCGAGCTGGCCTGAGCCGCGATCAGAAGACGGAGTCGGGCGAGGAGGCCTGCAGGTCGCGGATGCTCAGCCCGGCGCGGGCCAGCGCGTAGACCGCTTCGGTGCGGTTGGAGACGACCAGGGCGTCCAGGATGTGCGCGACGTGGGACTTCACGGTGGTGTCGGACAGGCCGAGGTCGCGCGCGATCACCTTGTTGGGCTTGCCCTGCACGATCCCGAGCAGGACCTGCCGCTGGCGCTCGGTCAGGTGGGCGCCCAGCCGGCTCCAGGCGTCCTGCTGGGCGCGGGTGGCGGGCGAACCCACGCTGAGGCTGGTGGGCGGCAGGTAGACGCCGCCGGAAAGCACCAGGGAGAGCGCGGCATGGAACTGGTCGCTGGGCGCCGACTTGGGCACGAAGCCGAAGGCGCCGAGGTCGATGCTTTCGCGCACGACGGCCGGATCCTCGTTGCCCGACAGCACCAGGACCGGCACGTCCGGCCGGTGGCCGCGCATGGCGCGCAGCGAGTCGAGCCCGTGGTAGCCCGGCATCTGCAGGTCCAGGATCACCAGGTCGACCTCCAGGCCGGCGTCCAGCCGCTGGAAGGCGGTGGCGAGCGAGGAACATTCGAGCACGTGGACGTCCAGCCCGGTGTTCTGCAGCGTGTAGACCACGCCGCTGCGGTACAAGGGGTGGTCGTCGACGACGAGGATGTTCATGGCGCTGCCGCGGCATGTTAGCAGCCGGCGCTGCCCGGGCTACGGCCATTGGGATGAGCGGCCGGGAGATAATCCCCGGATGGCCGCAGTCTTCGACAAGCCCTCGCTTCGCCACCGCCTGGCCCCCATGCTGCAGGGCTTCGACGGCCCGCTCGCGTTCGCCGTTTTCCTGCTCGCCTGCGCCGGCCTGCTGACGATGTACAGCTCCGGCTTCGACCACGGCACCCGCTTCGTCGACCATGGCCGCAACATGCTGCTGGCCGGCTTCATCATGTTCATCGTGGCGCAGGTGCCGCCGCAGCGGCTGATGAGCTTCGCCGTGCCGGTGTACCTGGTGGGCGTCGCCCTGCTGGTGGCGGTGGCGGTGTTCGGCATCACCAAGAAGGGCGCCAAGCGCTGGGTGAACGTCGGCGTCGTGATCCAGCCCAGCGAGATCCTGAAGATCGCCATGCCGCTGATGCTCGCCTGGTGGTTCCAGAAGCGCGAGGGCCAGCTGCGGCCGCTGGACTTCATCGTGGCGCTGCTGCTGCTCGCGCTGCCCGTGGGGCTGATCATGAAGCAGCCGGACCTGGGCACCTCGCTGCTGGTACTGATGGCGGGGCTGTCGGTCATCTTCTTCGCGGGCCTGTCCTGGAAGCTCATCATTCCGCCCTTCCTGGTGGGTGTGGTCGGCATCGCGCTGCTGGTGATCTTCGGCGACAGCCTGTGCGCCGAAGGCGTGCGCTGGCCGATCCTGCACGACTACCAGCAGCAGCGCATCTGCACCCTGCTGGACCCCACCCGGGACCCGCTGGGCAAGGGCTTCCACATCATCCAGGGCATGATCGCCATCGGCTCGGGCGGCCTGTTCGGCAAGGGGTTCATGCAGGGCACCCAGACGCACCTGGAGTTCATCCCGGAGCGCACCACGGACTTCATCTTCGCCGCCTACTCCGAGGAATTCGGGCTGCTGGGCAACCTGTTCCTGATCGCCAGCTTCCTGTTCCTGGTGCTGCGCGGGCTGGCCATCGCGCTGGAGGCGCCGACGCTGTTCTCGCGGCTGCTGGCCGGCGCGGTGACCATGATCTTCTTCACCTATGCCTTCGTGAACATGGGCATGGTCAGCGGCATCCTGCCGGTGGTCGGCGTGCCGCTGCCCTTCATCAGCTATGGCGGAACGGCGATGGTGACGCTCGGCATGGCGCTCGGCATCCTGATGTCGATCTCCAAGTCGAAACGGCTGGTGCAGAGCTAGCCGTCTCCCGAAGGGGAGATGCAGCGCCTGCCCGGCCGGTGCATGATCGCGCGGTCGTTTGGTCGGATCGGGTCCCCCCGCTATCCTGCAGTACGGGCGAAAGGAGGCCTACATGCGAGTTCTGGTGTGCGATGACCATTCCCTGTTCCGGGAAGGGCTGCGCCTCCTGCTGGAAAAACTGGACGCGAGCATGGAAGTCACCCTCACCGCCTCGGCGGAAGAGGCCCTGGCGGCGACGCGCCACACCATGTTCGACCTGATCCTGATGGACTGGCACATGGATGGCCTCGCCGGCGCCCGCGCCCTGGAGGCGCTGCGCGAATCGGCCCCGCTCACCCGCGTGGTGGTGCTCTCGGGCGACCGCAACGCCGAACTGGTGCGCAGCGCCGTGGACCTCGGCGCCGCCGGCTTCATCCCCAAGGACTCCCCGCCCGCCCAGCTGATGATTGCGGTGAAGACCATCGCCGACGGCGGCGTGTACCTGCCCACCGGCGGCCTGTCGCCGATCCAGACCCGGGACGTGCGCGATGCCTTCCCCACCCTCACCGAGCGGCAGGCGGACGTGCTGCGCGCGGCGCTGCGCGGCAGCTCCAACAAGCTGATCGCGCGGCAGCTGGGCATCAGCGACGGCACGGTCAAGACGCACCTGCGCGCCATCTACCAGGAACTGGGCACCCGCAACCGCACCGAGGCCGTGTACATGGCCGCGGAGCAGGGCGTGCGGATTTCCTAGCCCAGGAAGCTCGTCTCCAGCGCCCACCCGCCGCCGGCGCGGCGCGCCTGCAGGATGCCGCAGCCGTCGGCGCCCTCGGGCTGCGTGTGGGCGCTGACGGTGCACTCGTAGGTGTCCTGCCGGCCCTGCGCCTGCCGCGTGAAGCGGAAGCGGTCCTCCAGCAGCAGGTTCCAGCGCGTCTCGTTGGCGAAGGGATAGGGCGCGTAGAGCGCCGGGGCGTGGTGGGACTGGAACTCCACGTGCGCGCCGGTGCCGAGGTTGCGCACCCGCACATGCGCGCTGCAGCCCAGGTGCAGGTCGCCCGAGAGGAACACCAGGTTGCGCACGCGCTGGTCGCACAGGAAGGCGAGCAGGCGGTGGAAGGATGCGGGATAGCCCTGCCAGTTGTCCAGGCGCAGCGGCGTGTCGAGGTACTGGCGCGAGCGCGGCAGCAGCATGGCCGCGGAGGTCACGATCTTCAGGTCCTGCGCCGGAGCCTGCGCGAGCCAGGTTTCGAGCTCGGTGGTCTGTTCGCGGCCGAGGATCGTCGCCTCGGCGAGGGTCTCGTCGCTGCGGTAGTCGCGCATGGTGCGCGTGTCCGCCATGAACAGTCGCCAGCCCTCGTGCGGTTCCCAGGGCTCGGGCTGCGTCAGCCACAGGCGGGACGGGGGCGTTTCCTCGCCGCGCTGGTAGCGCCAGTACGCCGCGAGGCCGCGCCGGTAGCGCTCGCCGCGGGCGCCGGGGGCCCAGGGCTCCCAGCCGTCGACGATTTCGTGGTCGTCGGGCGTCATGCAGGTCACCCGCCGCAGGTCCTGCGGCAGCCGCGCCCAGGGACCGTCGCAGCCGGTGAGCTGCTCGTAGGGCAGCCGGTAGCGGTCGTCCATGCGCGCCGGGTCGAGCAGCCCGTAGGTGGCATCGGTGTAGACCTGGTCGCCCAGCAGCAACAGGCGCGTCGGCGCCTCCGCCCCGCCGGGGAAGCGCCGCGCCAGCGCCTCGAAGGTGCGCAGCGCGGGCAGCCGGTCCAGCATGCCCGCCGGGTACTGGCAGCTGGCGAAGACGAAGGTGAAGCTGTCCTGGCGCCGGGCCGGCACGAAGGCGCGGCTGGCGGCCTGCCCCGAGCCGGCGCGCGCCGGCGCGCTCACGAACTGGCGCTCCAGGTCCGCACCCTGCTGGCGCCGCAACCCCTGGAATGCGTGCTGGAGCTCCGCCACCCCGACCTTGTCGCTGGCCGCGGCCGCGTGGGGCTCGACGCCTGCCGGCCGCGCCGTGCCCGCCAGCCCCACGCGCTCGGCGAAGGCCCCGGGGCGGTCCTCTGGATGGTCGTAGCGCAGCAGGCAGACGAAACGCTCGGCATCGCCGTCGCCGCTGAAGGGCAGCTCGCGCAGGTGGTCCACGGTCACCCGCTGCAGCGTGAAGGCGGCGTCCGGGCCGCCGGCCACGCGCCACTCGCCCGCCTCGCGCTTCAGGGGCGCGAGCAGGCCCCAGGCATCGCCCAGGGTGCGGTCGGCGCAGGCGAACCAGCTACCCTGCTTGTGCACCAGCCCGTTCGAGGGGGTCTGCCACAGCCAGGTGCGACTCGGATTCGTCATGGCGCTGCTCCAGGAATTCGGAAATGTGGACGAAGACGTCG
>DASWUI010000267.1:0-5184 GCA_036401715.1 Ramlibacter sp.
GCCTGCTGGGGGCGGGTTCCGGCTTCTTTCCGATGTTCAACCGCAACAAGAAGAGCATCGGCATCGACCTGCACCAGCCCGAAGGCGCGGAACTGGCGCGCCGCCTGTGCGCCGGCGCCGACGTGGTGGCGGAGAACTTCAAGCCCGGCACGATGGCCAAGTACGGCCTGGACTATGCGTCGCTGAGCGCGGGCAACCCGAAGCTGATCTACGCGACCTGCAAGGGCTTCCTGCCCGGTCCCTACGAGCACCGCACCGCGCTGGACGAAGTGGTGCAGATGATGGGCGGGCTGGCCTACATGACCGGGCGCCCCGGCGACCCGCTGCGCGCGGGCAGCAGCGTCAACGACATCATGGGCGGCCTGTTCGGCGCCGTCGGCGTGCTGGGCGCGCTGATCCAGCGCGGCATCACCGGCCGCGGCATGGAGGTGCAGTCCGCCCTGTACGAGAACAACGTGTTCCTGGTCGGACAGCACATGCTGCAGTACGCCATGACCGGCAGGCCGGCGGCGCCGCTGCCCGCGCGCGACAACCCCTGGGCGGTGTACGACGTGTTCACCGTCCGGGACGGCGAGCAGATCTTCCTGGCGGCCGTGAGCGACGCTCAGTGGGACAAGTTCTGCGACGTGCTCGGCTTCCCCGACCTGAAGGCCGAGCCGGAGCTGGCCACCAACAACCTGCGCGTGCGGCAACGCCCGCGCCTGCTGGCCGCGCTGCGCGAGCGCCTGGCCCATCGCGAAGCGGCAGAACTGTCATCGCTGATGGAGAAGGCGGGCCTGCCCTACGCGCCGATCCGCCGCCCCGAGGACCTGTACGAGGACGAGCACCTGCTGGCCACCGGCGGCCTGGCGGACGTGCGCCTGCCCGACGGCCCCCGCGCGGGCGAGACGGTCAAGACCACGCTGCTGCCCTTCACGCTGGCCGGCCAGCGCCTGGGCGTGCGCATCGACCCGCCGCGCCTGGGCGAGCACAGCGGCGAACTGCTGCACTCGCTGGGCCTGGCCGACGGCGAGATCCGTGCCCTGCACGAGCGCGGCGTGGTGACCTGAGAAAATAAGGCGTTCAACCAGGAGACAAGAGACATGCAATCGATCCGTTTCACGCGCCGCGACGCCCTGCTGGCGCTGGCCGCCACCGGCCTGCCCTTCGCCACCCGCGCCCAGGCCGGCACCGTGAAGTTCATCCTGCCCAATGCCACCGGCTCCGGCGTCGACGCGATCACGCGCGCGGCCGCGCCCGCCCTGGGCCGGGCGCTCAACGCCTCCGTGGTCGTCGAGAACCAGCCGGGCGCCGGGGGCGTCCTGGGCCTGCAGGCGCTGGCGCGTTCGGCACCGGACGGCAACACGCTGTCGGTGGTGTCGAACAACGTGGTGATCTTCCCCAGCGTGCTGAAGTCGCTGCCCTTCGACATGCCCGGCGACTTCACGCCGATCGCGATCGTGGGCGCCACGCCCATGGTGCTGGTGGTGAACCCGTCGAAGGTCTCGGCCGCCAATGCGCGCGAGTTCTTCGCGCAGCTCAAGGCGAAGCCGGGCGGCTACAACTTCGGCTCCGGCGGCAACGGCACCATCCTGCACCTGGCCAGCGAGCTGGTGCTGGATGCGGCGGGCGTCAAGGCCAGGCACATCCCCTACAAGGGCGTGGGCCCGATGGTCACCGACCTCCTGAGCGGGCAGATCGACTTCGCCACCGCCGCCATGCCCAGCGTGCAGCAGCACATCAAGAGCGGCGCGCTGCGCGCCGTCGGCCTGCTGCCCGCGCAGCGCACGCCGGCCGCGCCGGAGATCCCGACCTTCGCCGAGCAGGGCTTGGCCAACTTCTCGGTGGAAGCCTGGTTCGCCGTGATCGGACCGAAGGGCATGAGCCCCGCGGCGGTGAAGAAGGCGCACGACGCCGTGGTGGCGGCGTTCAACGACCCGGCCGTCAAGGAAACGATGGCCAAGCAGGGCAACACCATCAGCATCAGCTCGCCGGAGCAGGCGCAGTCCGCGTTCCGCAGCGAACTGGCGAAGTACGCGGCGCTGGTGAAGAAGGTCGGGCTGGAACCGCAGTAGAGGTTCACCCGTCGTTCCCGCGAAGGCGGGAACCCAAGGCGTCCGCCTCCAAGTCGCCGCGCAGCGGCGACCCGCAAAGCCTTGGCTCCCCGCCTTCGCGGGGATGACGCTCCCCCTAGGCCGTCGTCGCGCCCGTCTCGCTGCACTCCCGCGGAATCGCCGGCAGCGCATAGACCGTGAGGCGCCCGCGCCGCCCGCGCACGTCGATCTCGTGCGGCACCAGGTCCCCGTGGTCGCGGCCGCCGTGCCGCAGCACGTCCTCGGAGACCACCAGCCGGGCGCCGAACTGTTTGGTCAGCTCCTGCAGGCGGCTGGCGGTGTTGACCGCGTCGCCCACCGCAGTGAGCGTGCGCGTCTCGCGGTAGCCCACCGTGCCGACGGCCGCCATGCCCGCATGGATGCCGATGCCGAAGTCCAGCCGCCGCCCGAACTCGTGCACCAGCGTGTCGTTCAGCGCCTCCATCCGCTGCTCGATGCGGGCCGCCGCGGCCAGCGCCTGCCGCGCCGCGGTGGGCAGGTCGGTGTCGATGCCGAACAGCGCCATCACGCTGTCGCCGATGAACTGGTTGGGGATGCCGCCGGCCTCGCGCACCGCGTCGCCCACCGCCTCGAAATAGCGATCGAGCACGTAGACCAGGTCGAAGGGCAGCTGGTCTTCCGACAGGCCGGTCCAGCGCCGCAGGTCCGCGAACAGCACCACCACCTCGCGCTCCATCGCCGAGCCCAGCGGCTCGAAGGCCCGCGTGCCGGTCGCCACCGACAGCAGCGGCCGCACGCGCACGTCCGCCTGGGGCCGCAGCTGGCACGCGAGCCGCACGCCGGGCAGCGCGCCGATGCGCGCCAGCGTGCGCTGCTCGTCGGCCGAGGGCGGCGGCAGTTCGGCCGCGGTTTCCTCGACGTGGATGCGGCAGGTGGAGCAGCGCGCGCGGCCGCCGCACACCGACAGGTGCGGGATGCCGTTGTCGCGGCTCGCCTCCAGCACCGACCAGCCGCGCGGGACCTCCACCGTGCGTTCCGGGTAGCGGATGCGCACGATGCCGCCCTGGCGCCGCGCCCACAGGTTGCGGACCGCGCGCACCAGCAGGGTGGCCAGCAGCAGCGCCAGCGTGGCCTGGGCGATCGCCTCGCTGGTCCGCTGCAGCACGCCGAGCTGGCGCGCATCGAGGCCGTCCATCCACGGCACCTCGTACGACAGCTCGCGCGCCATCGCCAGGTAGCCGGTGGCCGCCAGCACCGGCAGCACGGTGCCCAGCACGATGAAGGTCGTCTGCCAGCGGCGGTACCCGGCGCGGTGCCGGAAGGCGAGGTGGATGCCCAGGCAGCCGTGCATCCAGGCCACGGTGATCAGCAGCATCTGCTTGAGCGAGCTGCCGCCGTTCCACATGGCGGTGACGTTGCGCCGGTAGCTGTCGTCGATGTCGTACAGCTCGTGCACCACGCGCGTCTGCGTGAAGTGCTGCGCGAGCAGGAAGGGAACCAGGAAACCCAGCACCAGGCGCAGCGCCTCCGACATGGACATCGCCAGCGAGCGGCGCTGGTAGAGCGCGTACAGCGCCAGCCCGAAGTGCAGCAGCAGGGCGCCGTAGAAGACCGCGGTGACCGGCAGGCTGCGCCAGAAGCCGATGAACACCTGGCGGCCGGCCTCCGCGGCGGCCAGGGAGACCAGGCCGAGCGAGTGGTTCAGCAGGTGCGTGAAGACGTAGAACAGCAGCACGCCGCCGGAGGCGAGGCGCAAGCTGCGGGCACTAAGATGGATGGAATTCAACTCGTTTGGCGATGACAACCGTTCAACCGTCGACATTGGGCCTGAAGAAGGTCCGCCTGCTGCAGGGCCTGTCGCAGGAACGCCTGGAGATTCTCGCCGCGCAGTGCAACTGGCGCCGCGTCGAACCCGGGCAGGTGATTGTGGCGCGGAACAGCCCGGACCGCGACGTCCACTTCGTGGTGAGCGGCCGCGTGCGCGTGACCAGCTTCTCCGCGGGCGGCAAGCAGGTGACCTTCCGCGACGAGGAGGCGGGCGAGATGTTCGGCGATCTGGCCGCGATCGACGCCAAGCCGCGCTCCGCCGACGTGCTCGCCCTGGACAGCGTGCTGGTGGCCTCGCTCACGCCCGACCACTTCCGCGAACTGATCGCGGTGGAGCCGCTGGTGCGCGAGCGCGTGCTGCAGCGGCTGGCCGGCCTGGTGCGGCTGCTGTCGGAGCGCGTGATCGAGCTGAGCACGCTGGGCGTGCAGAACCGCATCCACGCGGAGCTGCTGCGCCTGGCGCGGGCGACGGGCCAGGCAGGCAACCGGATCCGCATCGATCCCGCGCCCAAGCACGCGGACATCGCAAGCCAGGTGAGCACCTACCGCGAGCAGGTGACGCGCGAGTTCTCGGCCCTGGCCAAGCAGGGACTGCTGGAGAAGGAAGGCACGGCGATCGTGCTGACCGACGTGGAGCGGCTGGAGCGGATCGTGGCGGAGGTTCGGCTGGAGGCGTGATCGGATTGCGGGTCAAGCCCGCAATGACATGGAGGGTGGTCGTGCGCCCATTCACCGCGTTCGTGCAGTCCCGCAGGCCGGGGTGACGCAGGAACGCCAGCGATGCGTGCAATCGCTTGTTCCCGTAGGTCGTGGTGAGCGCGCGCAGCGCCGAACCGCGACACGCGCGGCACCAGTGCGAGTGCGAAAACGCACATCCCATTTCCAGTGCGCAAACGCACATCGCAGACCGCGGTGCATCCCTAAAGTCACGGCCATGGACAACACACCACGTCCATCCCAGCACCACCGAAAGGACCGCACCATGAACCGCAAGACCCTCGCCGCCGCCCTCGTCCTCGTCGCATCCGCCGGCTCCGCGCTGGCCGACGACATCACCATCGACACCAACCCCTTCACGTCCGCGAAGTCGCGCGCCGAAGTGCAGGCCGAACTGCAGCAGTTCCGCCGCGCCGGCGTGAACCCCTGGGCGCAGGACTACAACCCGCTGCAGTCCTTCACCGGCCGCAAGACCCGCGCGCAAGTGACCGCCGAATACATCCAGTCACGCGACGCGGTCGCCGCCACCACGGGTGAAGACAGCGGCTCTGCGTTCCTGGCGCGGCGCGCGCCCGCCGCCGCGGCCGTGCTGGCCGGCCAGCCGGTC
>DASWUI010000268.1:0-2833 GCA_036401715.1 Ramlibacter sp.
GAGGGCAGCTTCACCGGCCCTTGCCCGGGAAGGCGCCGCGCGGGCGACTGGCGGCTCGGCTGCCGCGGTGCCGGCGCGCCCGTGTCGGCGCCGCGCGCGGGCTCCGCGGCTGGAGCGAACCAGGCGGCGAGCGCCTGCAGCGGCGCGAAGAGGTTGGCCAGCGGAAGGAAGAAAGCGGTTGCCATGTGACAGCTCCTGTTCGGGAAGGGACACAGGCAGGATTCGTCTGGACATGCGGCGGCCGCAGGGTGATGGCGATGCCCGCCATACGCCTGCCACCTGCGGCGGCCGCGGGGGTTTACATCAGCATGGTGTTGCGGATCAGGCCGACGGCCACGCCCTCGACTTCGAAGGGCTCGCCCGGCTCCACCACGATGGTGGGGTAGTCCGGGTTCTCCGCGTGCAATTCGATCAGGTGCTTGTTGCGCCGGAAGCGCTTGACCGTCACGTCGTCGCCGAGGCGCGCGACGATGATCTGCCCGTTCTTGGCTTCCTTGGTGGACTGCACGGCGAGCAGGTCGCCGTCCATGATGCCGGCGTCGCGCATGGACATGCCGCGCACCTTCAGCAGGTAGTCCGGACGGCGCTGGAACAGGCCGCTTTCCACGTAGTAAGTCTGGTCCACGTGTTCCTGCGCCAGGATGGGCGAGCCGGCGGCCACGCGGCCCACCAGCGGCAGCGCGAGCTGCGCGAGGCCCTGCAGGGGCAGCTGGAACTGCTTGATGCGCGATTCGTGGATGGAGCGCAGCGCATCGCTCTTGAGGCGGATGCCGCGCGAGGTGCCGCTGACCAGTTCGATCACGCCCTTGCGCGCGAGGGCCTGCAGGTGTTCTTCGGCCGCGTTGGCCGACTTGAACCCGAGTTCGGCCGCGATTTCCGCGCGCGTGGGTGGGGCACCGGTGCGCGCGATGGCGCTCTGGATCAGGTCCAGAATCTGTTGCTGGCGGGGTGTCAGCTTCGGTGTGTCCATCATCGCGGGCTCCGCAGAGGCTCGACGGCTGCGACCGTCGATGGTTTACTGTGTTGATATCCAGTATCTGTATTTTTGAACAGTTTGGGCGGGAATGCAAGTGAGTCAACGAAAAATCGTGGTGCTGGGCACCGGCGGCACCATCGCCGGCCGCGCCGCCTCGGCCCGGGACAACCTCGGCTACCGTGCCGGCGAGGTCGGCGTCGATGCCTTGCTCGAGGGCGTGCCGCTGCCGCCGGACCTTGCGCTGCACGCCGAGCAGGTCGCGCAGTTGGACAGCAAGGACATGGACTTCGCCACCTGGTGCGCGCTCGCGCGGCGCTGCGCCCACTGGCTCGCGCAGGCCGACGTGGCCGGCATCGTGGTCACGCACGGCACCGACACGATGGAGGAGACCGCCTTCTTCCTGCAATGCGTCCTGGCGCCGGTGAAGCCGGTCGTGCTGACCGGCGCGATGCGGCCGGCGACCTCGGCCGCCGCGGACGGTCCGCAGAACCTCGCCGATGCGATCGCGGTGGCCGGCTCGCCGCTGGCGCGGGGCGTGTGCGTGGCGTTCTCGGGCGCCGTGCATGCGGCGGGCGAGGTGCAGAAGGAACACAGCTACCGGCTGGACGCGTTCTCCTCCGGGGACGGCGGCCCGCTGGCCTACGTCGAGGAGGGCAGGCTGCGCATGCTGCGTGCCTGGCCGCAGGGGCCGGCCTTGCGCAGCGCGGACTCGCTGCCCGAGCCGGACGCGTGGCCGCGGGTGGAGATCGTCATGAACTGCGCGGGGGCGGGCGGGGGACTCGTCGACGCGCTGGTGCAGTCAGGCGTGCAGGGGATCGTGGCGGCCGGCACCGGCAACGGCACGCTGCACCACGCGCTGGAAGAGGCCCTGGTCCAGGCGGGGCAGCAAGGGGTCGCGGTGCGGCGGTCCTCGCGTTGCCCGCAGGGCCGCGTGCTGCCGCAGGCGGGCGACCGGCTGCCGGTCGCCGATGGACTGTCGCCGGTGAAGGCGCGGATCGCGCTGATGCTGGAGTTGATGCGGTAGCGGGGCGTCGCGGTTCGCCTGCGGGCTTGTATGGTTAAGGCGCTGGGGTGGAGGGACCCTGCGGGTTATCGGCCGGTGACGGACCGACTTGGTGAGATCTCTCCCACCCCGCCTCGAGCGTCGATGAGGAACTTAGCGGCACTTTGACCGCCGATCTGCAAGCAAGCTAACGCCCTGGGCGGGATCCACACCCCAGCAGAGTGATTCTCTGATTGGAGGTGACGCCATGCAATCGAATTCCATGATCCATGGGGTGGACGTGGCCAAGGATGAGTTGGTAGTGCAATGCCTTGGCGGGCGCTCGACTCTTCTTGTGGGCAACAACGCCGCCGAGATCCGGCGCTGGCTTGGCAAGCTGCCCAAGGGCAGTACTGTGGCAATGGAGTCCACAGGCAAGTACCACCAGCTGCTGGCGCGCCTGGCCTATGCCGCAGGCATGCAGGTGTACGTTCTGAACGCCCAGCGCCTGTATTTCTATGCCAAGGCCCTGGACGTGCGCGCCAAGACCGATCGGGTGGACGCTGGTGTCATCGCCCGCTACGTGGCCGAGCACAGTCACAAGTTGCACCTGTGGCGGCCGCCGGCGGCCCACCAGGGCCGCATCGACGAACTGGTCCGCCGGCGCGCGCTCGTGGTTGTCAAGCGTGAGTCGTTTCGTCAATCCCTGGGTGACTGCAAGGAGCTCAAGGCGGAGTTCAACAAGGTGGACCAAGCCCTCAAGGCTTTGGTGCAGTTCATCGATCGCAAGATTGACGAGCTGGTCAAGGTCGATGAGAAGCTGCGCAATGCCCGCACGCTGATCGACGGCGTGGTCGGCTTTGGCCCCGTGGGCA
>DASWUI010000269.1:0-5299 GCA_036401715.1 Ramlibacter sp.
TTCCGCAGCGACGTGCTGCCGGCGAGCTTTCCGGCGCACATGGGCCTGTTCTCCTTCGATGCCGGCTCGCCCATCACGGCCGGCACCTGGGCGGCGGCGCGCCACGGCGGCGCCTGCGCGGTGGCCGGCGCCGACGCGCTGCTGCAAGGGGAACACGTGGCCTTCGTGCTGACGCGCCCGCCCGGCCACCACGCGGGCCACGACTTCTTCGGCGGCTACTGCTTCGTCAACAACGCAGCCGTGGCGGCGCAGCGCCTGCGCGATGGCGGCGTGGAACGCGTGGCGGTGCTGGACATCGACTACCACCACGGCAACGGCACGCAGGCGATCTTCTACGACCGTGGCGACGTGTTCTTCGCCAGCGTGCACGGCGACCCGCGCACCGAGTACCCGTACTACCTGGGCCATGCCGACGAGCGCGGCGAGGGCGCGGGCGAAGGCTGCAACCTCAACCTGCCGCTGCCGCGCGGCACCGGCTTCGCGCGCTGGCGCGAGGCCGTGCGCGACGCGCTGCAGGCGATCTCTTCGTTCGGCGCGCAGGCCCTGGTCGTCTCGCTGGGGCTCGACACCTTCGCCGGCGACCCCATCGCCGGGTTCACCCTGGCGAGCGACGACTACCTGCGGGTGGGCGAGGACCTGGCCGCGGCCGGCCTGCCGGCGCTCTTCGTGTTCGAGGGCGGTTACGCGGTGGACGAAGTGGGCGTCAACGCGGTCAACGTGCTGGAAGGCTTCGCGCAGCGCGCGCACTGAGCGTGCGCTGACGAAAAAAAGCCCGCCTTGCGGCGGGCTCCAGGCTTGCCGATCCGCGAGGATCAGAAGCGGTAGCCGAAGTTGATCGTCCAGCCCTGGATCTTGGCGCCGTCGCTGTCGTTCAGGCGCATCCAGTCCGCGCCGACGTACATGCGCGGGTTGAAGTTGTAGTTGGCACCCAGGCCCCAGGCAAAGTCGGTGTCGCTGTCCGAGAAGGAACCCAGGACGCTTTCCTCGCGCACCTTGACGCGCGCGAAGCCGACGCGGGCGAACACTTCAGCGGCGCCGAAGTTGTACTTCGGCTTGACGAAGGCGCCGAAGGCATTGCGCAGCTTGACGTTCACGCCCTGGTCGGAATCGTCGCTCGTGCCGAAGGCCAGCATGCCTTCCGCGGCGACGTTCGGGTGGAATTCGTAGCCGATGATGCCGCGCAGTGCTTGCGGGTTGGCGCTGAAGCCGCCGTCGGCCTTGAACTCCAGGAAGGAGTAGCCCAGTTCGCCATACAGCGGGGCACGGGTTTGCGCTTGGGCGGCGGTGCCCAGCATGAGAAGGACGGAGGCTGCCGCGACCGCGAGACGTTTCATTTCTTTCCCCTTGGATTGGTTCATAGCGGCCCCTTGCATTGGGGCCTCATCGAGTGTCGCGGGCGCCGCCGCGGCGCGTCAACCTCCCGACGGGGGTCAACGTATCGCGTGCGCCACATCCGTGGCCATGTTCTGCGCTCGATCAATGTCAGTGGTGAACAGATGTTGCACAGAGGTATCCGCCGCGTAAAGCGGTGCGCACGGTCCGCGCGCAGGACGTGCGTCCTTGACGCGAGCCTGACGGATGCCTTTGTCGCCCACGTTACTGGCGGCGGGTCGCTCCCGATGCGGGCGCGCGCGCGGCGCGGTCCAATATCGCTTTCCCCTTTCGCAAACATTCAGGAGTCCCGATGCGCCGTCGCCATCTCATCCAGTTCGCCGCAGGCACGCTGGCCGCCGCGAGCGTGGGTGTCCATGCCCAGGCCTTTCCCGCCAAGCCCATCCGGCTGGTGATCGCCTTCCCCGCCGGTGGCCCCACCGACATCACCATGCGCCAGCTCGCCGACAACGCCGGCAAGATCCTCGGCCAGCCGGTGGTCGTCGAGAACAAGCCCGGCGCCGGCGGGACGCTGCCCGCGCAGCAGCTGCAGACCGCGCCCGCCGACGGCTACACGCTCGCGCAGATCCCGCTGGGCGTGTTCCGCCTGCCGTACACCACGAAGATCAACTGGGATCCGGTCAAGGACATCAGCTACGTCATCAACGTCACGGGCTATGCGTTCGGCATCGTGGTCCCGGCGGATTCGCCGCTGAAGTCGTGGACGCACTTCGTCGCCTGGGCCAAGGCGAATCCGGGCAAGCTGACCTACGGGTCCACCGGCACGCTGACCAGCCCGCACCTGACCACCGAACTGATCGCGCAGAAGCTGGGCCTGCAGCTGGTCCACGTCCCCTACAAGGGCAGCTCCGAGCTGGCGCAGGCCATCACCGGCGGCCACATCATGGCGGCGGCCGATTCCACCGGCTTCGCGCCGCTGGTGCAGGCCGGCAAGCTGCGCGTGCTCAACACCTGGGGCGAGAAGCGGCTGGAGAAATTCCCGGACGCGCCCACGCTCAAGGAGCTGGGGCTGGACATCGTGCAGAACTCGCCGTTCGGCATCGGCGCGCCCAAGGGCACGCCGCCCGCCGTGGTCAAGCGCCTGCACGACGCGTTCAAGAAGGCGATGGAAGAGCCCAGCTACGTGCAGGCCCTCGCGCGCTACGACATGGTCCCCATGTACATGAGCTCGGCGGGCTACAGCAAGTTCGCCCAGGAAACCTTCGCGCGCGAGAAGGCGCTGGTGGAGAAGCTGGGGCTCGCCAAGCCCAACTGAGCGTCGGCGGCGTCCGACGCCCGGAGGCGCCCCGGCGGCCAGCGCGGCCGCTGGCGCCTTGGCACGATGGGCGGCGAGGCCGCTCGCATGCCCAAGGCTCCCCACAAACCCCTGGTCTGGCTCCCTGCCTGCCACCGCAACCTGGATCTCGACGATCCCGGCGGCTACACCGTGCTGGCCGACCGCTACGCCCTGGCCGTCACGCAGCTGGGGCTGCAGCCGGTGCTGTTCCCCATGGCGGAGGCAGAGGACATCCCCTGCCTGCTGCCCCTGGTGGACGGCGTGCTGCTCACCGGATCGCCCTCCAACGTGGAGGCGTCGCACTTCGGCGAGACCGCGCTGCCCACCGACCTGCTGGACCCGCGGCGCGACAAGCTGACCATGCGCCTGGTGCGCGAGGCGCTCGCGCGGGCCGTGCCGCTGTTCGGCGTGTGCCGCGGCCTGCAGGAGATCAACGTCGCGCTGGGCGGCAGCCTCTACCAGAGCCTGCACGACCAGTCGGGAATGATGGACCACCGCGAGCCGGACGACGAAGACCTCGCCGTGCAGTTCGCCGAACGCCACGAGGTGCTGCTGGAGCCCGGCAGCGCCTTCGCCCACTGGGCCGGCGGCACGCGCGCCATGGTCAATTCGCTGCACGGCCAGGGCATCCGCCGCCTGGGCGAAGGGCTGGTGCCGGAGGCGCATGCGCCCGACGGCCTGGTCGAAGGCGTGCGCGTGATGGGCGCCCCCGCCTTCGCGTACGCGGTGCAGTGGCACCCGGAATGGCGCCACGACCAGCATCCGTTCTACCAGCGCACGCTCGAGGCCTTCGCCGGGGCCTGCCGCGCCCATCGCCAGCTGAGGGACGAGGCGTGAACGCCGCGGCCACCGTACCCAACGTGTGGGTGGTGGCCAGCCACCGGCTGCTCACCGGCCCTTCGGGGCACCGGCAGCTGTACACCGTGACGGACGAAGCCGGCCAGCGCACGCTGCTGAACATGGGCGTGCAGCCGGTGTGCTACCCGCGCGCACCGCTCGAGCGGCTCGAGGCCCTGCTGGCGACGGTGGACGGCATCCTGCTGGGAGGCTCCGACACCAACGTGGACCCTCGCCTGTGGGGCGAGGAGCCGCTGCGCCCGGAGTTCGAGTACGACTTCGAGCGCGACGAACTGGCGCACGCCCTGGTCCGGCTGGCGATCGCGCGCAAGGTACCCGTGATCGGGTTCTGCCACGGCTCGCACGACATCAACGTGGCGCTGGGCGGCAGCCTGCACCAGTGGCTGCGCGGCATGCCGGGCATGGTCAAGCACTGGGAAGACCCGGACGAGGGCCTGGACGAAACCTACGTCGAGCGCCACTTCGTGACCTGCACGCCGGGGGGTGAGCTGGAGCGCATCACGCGCATGGGGCGCTTCCCGGCGAGCTCGCTGCACTCGCAGGGGGTGAACCGGCTGGGCGAGGGGCTGGTGGCGGAGGCACGGGCGGACGACGGGCTGGTGGAGGCCTTCCGCTGGCACGACGCGGACGTGTTCGCCTGGGGCTTCCAGTTCCATCCGGAGTGGGGCTGGCGCTGGCACCCGGCGTACGGGCGGATCATGAACGCGTATGTGCGCGCGTGCTGGGAGCGCCTCGCGCGTCGCACGGGGGCGCAGGAAAGGCCGCTGCAGCCGATCGTGGCTTGAGGGCGCGCCGATGGAGGCCGCCATGTCATCCCGGGCCCGACCCGGGATCCAGGCAGTGGATTGCGGGTCGAGCCCGCAATGACAAGGGCGGGCTCAGGCCCGCAACGACGGGGCGCGTGCCGACAGGATCGCCCGCGCCACTTCCGCGAAGCCGGCGCCGCGCTCGCCCTCGGTGACATACCTCGGCTTGAACGCGAGCTGGTCCTCGAACCTGCGGATGTTCGCCACGCCCACGCTGTGCGGGAAGTGCTGGAACATCAGCACGTCGTTGGTGGAGTCGCCGACGTAGACCCAGCGATCGAGTTCGTCCTCCAGCTCGCGCTGCAGCAGCTCGCGCACCACCCCGCGCGCGCCTTCCAGCTTGTTGTGCCCGCCGTACCAGCCGTTGACGTGGATGGAGCTGACCGTGGCGTTCATGCCTTCGGAGCGCATGAGCGCGACCACCCGGTCGATTGCCTCCTGCGGCAGGTGCGTGAACTCGGCGTGGTCGATGGCGATGTCGGTCTCGCGGCCGCCGCTGTCGCGCGAGACGGTGGCGCCCGGCACCTCGCGCACGATGCGCCGCGCCACCTGCTCCATCCGCGCGTGGTTGGCGGCGCGCTCGGCCTCGGGCTGGGTGTAGAGCTTGCGCAGCCCGCCGGAGGGCGTGCGCGTGAGTGCGACGGATCCGTTCTCCGCCACGATGGCGTCCACCGGCCAGGCGAGCGCGAAGGGCTCGCTCCAGCCGACCGGGCGGCCCGTGATGGGGATGACGTGCAGCCCGGCGCGCGCCAGCGCGGCGAGCGCCTCCAGCACGTCCGGCGTCACCGCGCCCCCGGTCGTGAGCGTGTCGTCGATGTCGGTGAGCACGCCGGTGATGCACGCGCGCGCGGCCGCGGGCCACGCGCGAAGGGCTTGCATGGACGCGGCGGTGTTCAACGCGGGAGGAGCCCCGGGGGGAGCACGCGCGCCGCGCGCGACGGGCGCGGGCGGTCCGCGCTCACGATGG